>JBCCQC010000526.1:0-3971 GCA_039024535.1 Chloroflexota bacterium | reverse complement strand
CTGTGTAAGTGCAATGGCGGTCGATACACGAATACTCAACCCGGCAACATCCCGCGAGGGTGGATCGGGGTTTACACGGAAAATTGGGCGTAGCGCATATCCATACGTTTCAATGCGAATATGCTCGATGTCCTCAGGCGCGAAGTCAACCTCTGCGCGAAGTTTTTGTGCCACGTCAATTGCCTGATGTGTATGACGGCATCCGCCGTGTGGCTTAAACGCGGTCGAAGTAATCGCAAAATTCTCGCCCATGTCATCAAAAACACTGGCGTCAAATGTTCCATCACCATATGCGCGGAAGAAACCATAATCACCGTCCAGTGCCCCCTGCGGGCCATAAAAACCATTTATCGCCAGTCGCAGCGCAAAAACACCACTTCGCGCTCCGAACCCGGCAATCAGATCCTTGGTGTCACAATCGCCACCCTCGTATACATACTGTTCTGTTCCAGATGCCATATCCATTGCAAGTGCAAGTGCATTCGCGGTTGTCTGTGCATCGCATCCAGCGCATCGTGCTACGGCCAGTGCTGCTGCCATCGGCCCAACGGTTCCCTTCAGATCCATGCCGCGTGCCCGTTGTTCAGCGCGAACCTGTTCCCCCACACGTATCGCAAAGTCGTAGGCCGCAACAATCGCAGTCAGTATTTCTTTGCCGGATGTGCGGTAGACTTCACTCACGGCGAGTACTGCCGGGATCATCTGCGAGGCGATGTGACCGGCAGAACGGTGCGAGTCGTCCATGCCGAGGATTTTAATCATCACACCATTGGTGAATGCTGCCCCTTCCATTGACGATTTTTCACCGGAGCCAAGCAGAGTAGCTTCGTTACCGGGCATTTGCATTGCACCAAAACGCGCCGCCTTCTGCCCCAGCTCACGCTGATACCCACCCAGTCCGGTGCCAATAGAATCAAAAACGAGGTATTTCGCAATTTGCAGCGCATCTTCCGGGATGTCTTCATAATTCAGACTGGTGACGTAATCTGCGATTTTTTGAACAAGTGTCATGGGGTTTACCCCTTAATCTAATAAACTACGGAGTGTGGTGATTGCGTAATCAATCTCGGTTTCAGTCAGTTCGGGTGTCACTGGCAAACTGATGAGTTCATCGGCCAGCTTTTCGGTGATGGGCAAGTTGTCCGCCCCTTGCAGGCCATCCCTGTAGACTGGATGCCGGTGGATGGGAGGGCTATAGTGCAACACAACTTCAACGCCAGCAGCACGTAATTGTTCATAAATATGCTGGCGGCGCGGAACCAGCACCGTGTAAGACCGAAATGTAGGGGTGGAGTTTGCACGAAAGGTTGGCAACTGCACGGGCGTATCTGCCAGTCCGTCAGCGTACTGGCTGACGACATTGCGGCGCTTTTCCGTCCATGCAGGCAGGTGTGGCAGCTTGACTGACAGCAACGCAGCCTCCAGCGGGTCCAGGGGCACGTTGTAGCCTTCGTCAACATAGTTCTGATGACCGACGGGAATATCTTCTTTTGTGGGTGCGTGGCCGTAGTAGGTGTACAGGCGCAGTCCCGCATAAATATCCTCGTCCGATGTGACGAGCATACCGCCATTGCCCACGCTGCCCAGCGGTTTAACTGGCGCAAAACTGAACACGGTTACATCTGCAAACGCGCCTACAGGTCGGTCATAATCCACCGCGCCCTGTGCAAGAGCTGCATCTTCGATAATCTTCAGATTGTGCCTGTCCGCAATTTCGCGCAGGCGACACACATCGGCAGGGTGCCCATGCAGGTCAACGGGGATAATGGCGCGGGTTCGTGGCGTAATCAGGACTTCGACCAGATCAACATTAATCGTGTAATCTGATTCCAGCACATCACACAGCACCGGCACTGCACCAACCTGCCGAATAACCCCTGTTGTAGAAATATCGGAGTTGGCGACCGTGATTACCTCATCGCCAGATGTGATGCCACACGCACGCAGCGCCACCAGCAGGCCGATTGTTGCCGAATGCACACCGACCGCATATGTCTGTTCAACTGACTGTGCGAACTGCGCTTCGAATGCCTCTCGCGTGCGGTAGCCATGGCTGATGGGGTTGAATATCACCTGTGCGATGGCGTCCATGATGTCATCCCGCAGGGTATCGTGTGTTTCATAGGCACGTGAGCGCAGTACCCGGAACTTTTGTTGAGTCGTCATAAATGGTTCCCCCTTGGTGGCGTGGCGAGTTGACACGCCTGTATTTGCTTACACGATTAATCGCGCCCCCGGACATTCGGGTCGAGTACGTCGCGTAGCCAGTCACCGAGGAAAACTACGCCCAATACCGTGATCGTGATGGCTATGCCCGGATAGGTGGTCATCCACCATGCGCTGTTGATGTACTGACGGCCATCGGCCAGCATCAGGCCCCATGTAACTGTCGGTGGCTTGACACCCAGGCCCAGAAAACTGAGAGAAGACTCTGCCAGAATCGTCACACCCACCTGTGTGGCAGCCAGCACCACCGCCGATGAAATCACGTTCGGCAGGATGTGTACGAACATGACCTTGAGGTTGTTATTGCCCAGTGCGTAGGCGGCAATCACGTATTCCAGTTCACGGGTTTTCAGCACCTCGCCCCGGATGACACGGGCATACGTTACCCAGCCGGTGAAGCCGAGGATGAGTACCAGCGTCGTCAGCCCTGCCCCGACGATACCCGAGATAGCCACAACCAGAATGATGAACGGAATACTCAGCAGGCCATCGGCCACGCGCATCAATAGCGCATCTATCCACCCGCCCACAAAACCGCTCACAAGGCCATACAACACGCCAATCGTCCCTGCAATCATGACGGATACCACCCCCACGAGCACAGATACCCGACTCCCCGCGATAATCCGGCTCAGAATATCGCGCCCGAGCTGGTCGGTTCCGAGTACATGCGTGCCATTCTCGGTAACAGTACCGGGTTCTGCAAAGCGTGTGCGCAGGTCACGTTCAAGTGGATCAAACGGAGAGATAAGCGGCCCGAATATAGCCGCCAGAACCACAATAGACACAATAATCACGCCCATAATCCCCACAGGGCTGCGCCGTAGCGCTTCCAGAAACCGCACCCAATCGCCGGGGCGCTTATTAAGTTCGGCAATCTCGCTATCTGTGCTGGCAAGCTGTGCAACGTTTGTTTGTGCCTGTGCATCCATAGGTTCTGATCCCTAATCGTAGCGAATACGGGGGTCTAGCAGGGCGTACATCACGTCAACAGTGAAGTTGATGAGTATGAAAGAGAGTGCAAACCAGAACAGACCCGCCTGCACCACAGTAATGTCACGCACGTTAATTGATTCAATCATCAAACGGCCCAGGCCTGGCCATGAGAACACACTCTCTACGACGACCGACCCACCCAGCAGCCAGCCAAGCTGCAACCCGAACACAGTGATGATCGGGATGAGTGCATTGCGCAGCGCATGGCGTATGACAACCGTCTGCTTTTTAAGGCCCTTGCTGTAGGCCGTGCGCACATAATCCTGGTTGAGCACCTCCAGCATGGATGAGCGTGTGAGTCGGGATAGCCGTGCCGCCATCCCCACGCCAAGTGTCACCGACGGCATGATAATTGCGGCGGGTTCCAGTGCGCCGAATGCCGGTAACATACGCAATCGTACCGAAAACACAATAATCAGCATCAACCCCAGCCAGAAGCTCGGCATTGCTGTACCCAGCGATGCCAGCACGGTACTGATGAGGTCTATCACGCTGTTGCGATTCAGCGCAGAGATAATACCGAGCGGGATAGCAATCCCCAGCCCGACCAGCGATGACGCAGCCGCCAGCAGATAGGTATAGCCCAGCCGCTCAACAACCAGTTCCATTGCGGGGCGGCGTGCCTGGATGGACTCGCCGAAGTCCCCGGTAATGGCTTTGCGCACAAAAATTACGTACTGCTCCCACACGGGCCGGTCGAACCCCCATGCACGACGCAGGTTTTCGATTTGTTCCTCACTGAACGTGGG
>JBCCQC010000525.1:0-3974 GCA_039024535.1 Chloroflexota bacterium | reverse complement strand
GGCTACGGCAACCCAAACGCCCCTGTACTGGTCGATACGCTGTTCCGAATGCATGAACGCATCCCCCGTCCGCACGGTGATCGCTACGTGATGGCAATTCATGCCGTGCGCGTGCTGTGCGAGTCTCAGAAAGAGCGCGGCAGCGACGACCTCAAGAACTGGGCCTTCACTGCACTGGAAAACGGACGCCTGCCAAAAATCCCGGACTATGCGCTGGATATGCACACACAACGCGGGCAAGAAATGGGCCGCGATGCGTACCACTTCCTGATGGAAGCGGCAAAAGTGCTGCCAGAAATCCCCGACCGTGACCGCACGTATCTGGATCAGTTGATTGCAATGGCAAAAGAAGAACGTGACCAATGACGGACACTGTGATTTTCCGGCAGGATGACCCGGCTTTTCTGGTAAATCCATACCCGACGTATGCCTCGCTGCACGCCAACTCCCCCACCTTCTACCACGAGGAGAGCGGGATGTGGTTTTTCACCCGCCACCGTGACGTAAACAGCATTCTGCGTGACCGGCGTTTTGGGCGCTCGATACTGCATCTGCTCAGCCGCGAAGAACTGGATATGCCGCCAGATAACCCTGCCTATGAACCCTTCACCAAACTGGGCCGTCACTCTATGTTTGACAAAGAGCCGCCGGAACACACCCGTCTGCGCAATCTGGTACATAAAGCCTTTACGCCAAAACGCATCCGTGATTTACAGGCCAGCATCCAGCAGATAGCCGATGACCTTCTCGATAACGCCGCGCAACACACCGAGATGGACGTACTGGCAGACTACGCCGCCCCCCTCAGTGTCGCCGTAATCTCTACGCTGCTCGGCGTGCCAGAAAGTGACCGGGGAAAACTGCGCCCGTGGTCAAACGCCATCGTCAAAATGTACGAGCTCGGTCACACACTACAGCAGGCACAGGACGCCATAGACGCCTCGCAGGAATTTGCCGACTACCTGATCGCACTCGCCTCTCAGCGCAAGGTCAACCCGCAGAACGACCTGATTACGGCGCTGGCACTGGTAGAAGAAGCAGGCGACACGCTCACAGAAGACGAACTGGTTTCAACATGCGTGCTGCTGCTCAATGCGGGGCACGAAGCAACTGTGAATGTAATCGGCAACGGGATGCGTGCCCTGTTCAACTATCCAAATAAGCTCACACAACTACAAAATAACCCCTCCCTGCTTTATACTGCCATCGAAGAACTCATGCGCTTCGACACACCCCTGCAACTGTTCCGCCGATGGGTGCTGGAAGACCTGACTTACGACGGTATCGAACTCAAGCAGGGCACTGAAGTTGCGCTGATGTTCGGGGCCGCCAACCGTGACCCGGATGTATTTGAAAACCCCGGCGAACTCAACCTCACACGCACCCCGAACCCGCATATTTCGTTCGGTGGCGGCGTTCACTTCTGCATCGGGGCGCCACTCGCCCGCATGGAACTCAAAGTCGCATACAGCAGTTTGCTGCGTCGGTTCCCGAATATTACCCTGAAAACCGAACCCCACTACCATCCTACCTACGTTATCCGTGGGCTGGATGCATTACACGTCACGCTGTAGGAGCCTGCTATGTCCCTTCTGATTACGAACACCGATGTTTTACAGGTCGCCGCCGATGGCTCCGCATTTTCCGTGCTGGAATCACAGGAGATTGTGATTGAGGCCAACAGTATCAGCGCTGTGCAGCCCACCGGCACCGCCTCCCCCGCCAATTTTGCCGAAGTTATTGACGCTGGCGGCAAACTTGCTATGCCGGGACTGATTAACTGCCACGCACATGTGCCGATGGTACTGTGGCGCGGACTGGCCGAGGACGCCTCGATAGACCGCTGGTTCAATGACCTGATGTGGCCGCTGGAAAACAACCTGGAGCCGGAGGACGTTTACTGGGGGATGCTGCTCGGCCTGATTGAGCAGATAGAGGCTGGCGTAACATCCGTGGCCGACCACTATTTCCACGTAGAGCACGCCGTCAGAGCCGTCACCGAAGCTGGCACCCGTGCGCTGCTGGGCTATGCCATGTTCGGTAGCCAGGGGATGTCAAAAATTGAGGAGACTGCCGCCTTTGTCGAGGAATTCCGGCGGGCCGCCGATGGCCGTATCCGCACCATTATGGCGCCACACGCGCCCTACACCTGCGAACCGGACTTTCTGCGTGCTACCGCTGAGGTCGCCGCACAGATTGGCACCGGCATTCACATCCACGTCAGCGAAACCCGCGAACAGACCATCGGCAGCCTGCGGCGCTATGGCAAAACGCCCGTGCAGATCCTCGAAGAAACCGGCGTGCTCAATGTGCCTACCATTCTGGCGCATGTGACCGGCGCGACCTCCGAAGACATCAAGATTCTGGCGGAACATAACGCTGGAATCGCGCAGGCCGTGAAAACCTACATGAAGCTGGGTAAAGATGTTGGCCCCGTGCTGGAGTTTGACGCGGCGGGAATTTCCCTCGGCATTGCAACCGACGGTGTGGTCAGTAACAGCACGCTCAACCTGTGGGAAACCATGCGCCTGCTCGCTCTCTCACAGAAGAGCCGCGCACAGATTGGAGAAGTCATGCCAATTGCGAAAACGCTGGCAATTGCCACGCATGGCAGTGCAAAGGTCTATGGCCAGCCCGACGACATCGGCGCACTAGAAACCGGACGCCTTGCCGACATCATTCTGATTGACCTGAGCGAAACCCATCACCAGCCGCTATACAACGTGGGCATGAGCCTTGTATACAACATGCAACCGACAGACGTAAAAACCGTTATTGTGGATGGCCGAGTAATCATGCGCGACCGCGAACTGCTCACCATAGATAAGCAGCGTGTATTTGCAGAAGTCAAATCGCGTATGGAGCGGCTCTCGTATATCAAGCCAGAGAATCGTATCCAGACGTATAGCGTGTAGCCATTAGCAACGTTAGTTGATGTGCAGGCTTTCTTCAAACCCGGTGAGGTACAGCGTTTCCATCAGTTCTGCAGAGCCACCGCAGAGCCGTACATTGTGGTTATTGTCACACAGGATACGATACAGCCGGATGAGCGCTCGAATACCTGCGCCGGTGACATCAGTAATGCCGCTCACGTCAATAGTGGTAATCGACCCATCACCGGGGAGCATACGATAGGTGCGGTCAACAACAGCATGGCTGTGTGAGGTGAGCGCACCGGAAATGTAAACGATTTCGGTAGAAACACTGGGATCAACGGAAATATTCATAAGTTACATACCTCACCGGTAGGAATGAAGTCAATAAAGTGGATAATCTTCGCAGATGAAACCGCTTTCAGTGTACATCGTATTTTCTATTAATGTTACCAATAAAAACAGAAATTCACGAAAGTTTCACGTTGCGCCTTTTTTCAATTCCACTCCCCCCCTATAATGCGCCGCATTCTACGCAATTAGAATTTAGATAGAGAGACCACCATGCAGCCAGAAATCTCGGTCGTGATTCCGCTCTACAACGAAGAAGAGAGCATCCCGAACCTGTACGAAGAACTTACTGCGGCGCTGGAACCGATGCAGCGCCCCTACGAAATTATTGTTGTTGATGACGGCAGCAGAGATGGCAGCTTCAAAGCCCTTCAGCAAATCCATGAGCGAGACCCGCGCTGGCACATCATCCAGTTCCGCCGCAACTTCGGCCAGACCGCCGGGATGCAGGCCGGGTTCAAAGCTGCCCGTGGTGATATTGTTATCACCAGCGACGCCGACCTGCAAAATGACCCCCGGGACATCCCGCGCCTGGTTGAAGTGATGGAAGATGGCGACTATGACATCGTAAGTGGCTGGCGCAAAGACCGCAAAGAGCCGTTTGTATCGCGTCGGCTGCCCTCTATGCTGGCAAACCGCCTCATTTCCCGCACCACTGGCGTTGGCCTGCATGACTATGGCTGTTCACTCAAGGCCTACCGTAGTGAAGTGGTCAAGAACGTGCATCTTTATGGTGAACTGCATCGCTTT
>JBCCQC010000524.1:0-3979 GCA_039024535.1 Chloroflexota bacterium | reverse complement strand
GTATCTGGCAGCGGGCACCCCAGGCTACCATCCAGCCAGCGGTACACCTCTATAGATACCACCTCCACATCGTCAGCATCAACATCGGCTGTGTTCACCACGCGCCGCACGGCCAGCCCCAGCAACTCCTGTGCCACAGGGTCATCTACGGGCGTTCCTGCTGCGGTTGGGGTCGATGTTGCTGCAATCGTGTCTGGATCAATACGCGGCGGGATGGTTGCTGAAGGTCTACCAGCAGTCGGGGTGAGTGTGGGGGTTGCCGGGATGAGGGTCAATGTGGGGACAGGTGCTACCGGTGGTGCCGATGAACAGGCAGCGGCTATCGTCAGCAGTAGCAGCAGCGGGGCCAATATAACCCCGCACGGTCGCGCTATTCTCACGGGATGCTGTCGCCCGGTGGGGCTAAACGTCCTGAAGTTTCGCCTCAATATCGGCGACGGTAACGCCTTCGATACTGACGAGCTTTTCGCGGCCACCTTCACCGGCTACAATTTCGATTTTGCTGCTGTCCACGCTGAGGAAACCGGCCAGCAGGTCAACCAGTTCTTTATTAGCGGCGGGGTCGCCAGCAGGGGAAGCCTTCAGCCGCACACGCAGGATAGCGTCATCCAGCCCGACAATTTCTGTATCGACTGCGCGGGTGGTTACCCGAACCGGAAATGCTGCACCGCTCTTGGCGTCTGTGATTTCGAATTTACGGTCTGACATTTTGCTGCCTCTCCCATACGTGGTCGTTCGTGGCCGCCGGGTTGCGGTGCGGCCACATGCATTAATCGGTACAGGCAGGATTATAGCACGCGCACTGTCACCGTCGCAACGCACGTGCCCGGTTTTTTACGACTAACCCAGGCCCAGCAGAATGCTGGAAACGATGTTGATGCCGATGAACACCACCAGCGGGCTGAAGTCGAACCCACCCATTGACGGCAGATTGTCGCGGATGGGTTGTAGCACTGGCTCGGTAATGTCGTACAACCCCTGCACAATGCGGTCAACGGTCGGGTTACTGCGATCCAGCGGAATCCAGCTCATCAATACACGAGCCAGAATAATATAGCTGTAGATGTTCAATGCAGTTACGATCAGGGCGATCATAGATTTCTGTCTCCTTGGTTTACTGCTCAGACGTGCCCATGACGGCAAACATGACTGAGACTGTTTGCAATTTTACGATTTGCTATCCATCTAACCTGCTACTGCGTCAGAATGCCATCAGCAGGCCACATCGTTAACAAACGTCTTACTTACCGTACTCACGTTCCCCGAAGATTGCGCGGCCCACCCGGACTATCGTTGCGCCTTCTTCGATGGCAATCGGGTAATCATCGGTCATGCCCATGCTTAAATCCGGCCATTGCACATCCAGCGTTTGTTCTGCCTCGGCCTTCAGCGCTGCCAGCGATTGGAACACGGCCCGCAGGTCGGCTTCTGGCGCACCATAGGGGGCCATTGTCATCAGGCCACGCACCTGCAAACGGTCAAACGCGAGTATCTGCCGGAATTCGTCCATCAGGGCATCTTTCTGTGCGCTAGCCGTCTGCCATGCGCTGCCATCGAAGCCGTACTTTTGCTGCTCGCCGCTCACATTTACCTGGATAAACACCTGTGGCGTCAGGTTTTCGTCTTCTGCAAAGCGCTGCATCTTCCCGGCCAGCTTCACACTGTCCAGCGAGTGCATCCACGGGAACAGCGGCAGCACGTCTTTTGTTTTGCGGCTTTGCAAATGCCCTACCCAGTGCCACACGGGTTCAGGTCGGTCGCCCAGTTGTTCGGCCACTTCGGGAACTTTGCTTTCAATCTCATCTACGCGGTTTTCACCAAAATGTTGCACCCCGGCGGCCAGTGCATCCAGAACATTTACAACAGGTTTACGTTTGCTCACAGCAACAAGCGTGATTTCTGCGGGGTTACGTCCTGCACGGGCACAGGCAGCGGCGATGTTTTCCTGCACCTGTTTGATGTTGTCGGCAATGGTGCTCATAATGACATGACGGCAGCAAAACGCCCCGTCTTCCCTTTCTCTGCGCGGTGAGAGTGAAACTCGTGGGTGTTGGTGGCGGTGCAGATGCCGGCGATTTCGACGTGTTGGACACCGTGGCGACGCAGGTCGCGGGCGTTGGCTTCCCACAGGTTCAGGTAGGCGGTACCGTCGCCGGTATGCCGCTGGATGAGACCATCTGTTGTGCCAAAGTGCGCGGCTACTGCTTCGACCACTTCCTCGCCCACCTGGTAGCAATCGGGGCCAATGGCGGGGCCAATCCCGGCGCGTATGTCACGCACGTCACATCCAAATGCATCCACCATTGTTTGCAATGTACTGGTGCCAGCACCTTTCACCGTGCCACGCCAGCCGGCATGGGCGATGCCAATTACCTGCTTAACCGGGTCGTGCAGCAGTACCGGCGTGCAGTCTGCAAAGCGCATCACCAGCGGGGTATCGGGTCTGTCTGTTACCATGCCATCAGCTTTTGCTACCCACCGCCGCCCCGGTATGGGGTTGGTGACGATGACCGTATCGGCACTGTGTACCTGCCACACAGAACAGGCCCGGTCGCCGTTGACATGCAGCGCAGTGTAAATGCGGGTGTAATTCTCTTCTACTGCTTGCGGGTCATCGCCACTGTTGCCGCCGAGGTTCAGCGGGCCAAAGGGGGCAGCACTGGCCCCACCCAGCCGTGTGAAGATGCCATGCGTGAGGTGTGGCATGGACGAAAACCGATAGTACATGAGATCATTGTGCGTGATGCGATCCAAAACACTTCCTCAAATGGCAACGGGAGATCGAAATTCAGCGTGTTATTCTAGCGTTTCGTGCCAATGCGGGGAAGCACTGGTTGTACCACAGCACATGAAAGTTATATAATCAACCGGTACGCAGGTACCATGCCAGCGGGAGCAACCAGTGAGACACCAGCCAGGGCGGGCATAGCAAACCCAACCAATCCTGTGTTTGAAGGAACAAACCATGCCAGAAATTAAACGATTGCAGAAAAACATCCGTGTGATTGTTGTAGAAGACCATCCGATGTTCCGCGATGGCATTACCACACGGTTGAGAATGGAAAATGATATTGACCTTGTGGGCGACTATGCCGACGGCGGCAACGCGCTGAAGGCGATCCGTGAATTGAAACCGGATGTGGCCGTGCTGGACGTGAACCTGCCCACATTGAACGGCCTCCAGATTGTGAAACACGCAAACAACGAAAACCTGCCCACGCGCTCGGTTGTGCTCACGGCCCATCACGACATCCAGCAAACGCTGCACGTCATCCGTACCGGGGCGCACGCCTACGCCGCCAAGGATATTGCCTCTGATGATCTGATTAAGATCATCCGCAGCATTGCAGGTGGCGATTACGTCATCAACGGTGAGGTGATGAGCAGTGATGCCCGCAACCGTTGGGTTAGCGAACAGATTGAGGATTTATCTGTACAGATGCTGGACAGTGGCGAGGAATACTATACCCCGCTCAGTCCACGTGAGATGCAAATCCTCACATTCGTTACCCACGGCAAGAGCAACAAAGAAATTGCACAGGGGCTGAACATCAGCCAGCAAACCGTCAAGAACCATATGACCTCTATCCTGCGCAAGCTGAATGTAGAAGACCGAACCCAGGCGGCTATCACCGCCATCCGGCATGGCTGGGTGCGAATTCAAAAATAGCGGTATAATGGCATCATAAATCAAACCCGTTGCTATAGAGACCGGAGAGTGAGGCTGTGTCCGACGTTACATTTGAAAACCCCACTGACGAGTTAATCAACCAGATCAACATGGAGATTGCCGCCCTCAAGCGCCGCCAGGAAGAAATTGAAGGTCAGATTGACCAGTACGAGAAGATGGTGCAGCGCGAAGAAAAGCGTAACGCAGATGTGGCGACCGCCGTTAAGGTGATGAAAGACCAGCTTGACGCCATGCCGCGTGTAGACATCCGCGACCGCTATGAAGAGGCAATGGACGCTAAGTTCCGCC
>JBCCQC010000523.1:0-3980 GCA_039024535.1 Chloroflexota bacterium | reverse complement strand
GCTGCGGCAACATCCTGTGCAGCACGTCCGGCTATGGCTGCCAGTGCCCCTTCGGTGATTATCACATCGGCTACTTCTGCTGCTCGTTGCCCGATCTGCCGGTGTGCCTGCCGTTTCGCCTCTCCAAGATGGTCAATGTCACCGAAGATAAAGATGATACGGTTGTTTTCGTCGCTGATTGTCTCCAGCCATTCCAGCGCAGCCAGAGTCGATTCTGGCGTGGCATCGTAGGTGTCGTCGACAACGAGGCTGCCGTTCTGCCCGACGAACACATTCATACGACCGGGCAGCGGGTCAAAATTGGTAAGCCCCCGCAGGGCATCATCCACGGGGATGTTGTAGTGCATACCGACGGATAGGGCGAACAGCGCACAGTACAGTTGCATCCCCCCGGCCTGCGGAACCCAGTTGCCTACATAGCGTTTATTGCCTGCTCTCAGGTCGAAGCCGGTGCGGGATGGCCCGACGACGATGTTGTATGCCATCAGGTCTGCGCCGAAGCTGTCAATGCCCACAGTCATGGTGCGGGCATGTGTTTTGCCATACAGTGCCCGCACCCGGTCATCGTCGTAGTTGAGCACGGCGAAGCCATTGTCTGCCAGCTTCTGTATAATCTCAGCATGTTCCAGCGCAATATGATCTACACTCTCAAATCGATCAAGGTAGGCTTGGCCGAGGTTCGCCACAACGATAGATTCTGGCTGCACAATTTCCATTAGCTGGCCCAGTTCGCCAACGCGGTCAGCTACCATCTCTACAACGATAAAATCGACATGGGCGTCCATTGTGGCAAGGGCCAGCGGCAGGCTCAGCCGCCCAATGTGATATTCGTCTGTGTGCGCATGAACGCGGTACTCGGTTCGCAGCACAGCGGCGATGGCCTCTACAGTCGTTGTCCGTCCAGATGTCCCGGTGACGGCTATTTTGCGGGCGTCCGATTTATTGAGAATGAACCGTGCCCAGTCCATCAGGGCTTTTTCTGTATCGCGCACCACGAGCACTGTCACGTTGTCGGTGTCGAAGCCGGGGGGCGTGGAGCAGAGAATACCGGTTGCCCCATGCTGGACGGCTTCCTGCATATTTTTGTGGGTGTCGCCAAAGTCGCTCTTGATGGCGACAAAAAGATGAGATTCCTGATCCTGGTTCGGGTCTATGCTGAAGGATGTGAAAAGCTGGGCCGCAGCTTCGCCGAACAATTGACCATTGGACGCTTCGAGAATATCGTAGAGGCTTATCATAATGGGATGTATACCTGGTTCGCGGGTTCCATGCAGGCAGCCCTGTAGGACACGCCTGCCAACATTTGTTATAATACCGCAACCCGTTAAAAGAAGGTACTGATCGGTCAATGGCATTTGAGTTTGAAGTCATCGCAACAGATGGGCGTGCCCGCGCTGGCATTCTACATACGCCGCACGGCGACATTGAAACGCCGGTGTTCGCGCCAGTAGGCACCCAGGCAACCGTGAAAGCTGTTCCACCACGGGATCTGCTGGATATTCAGGCCCAGCTTGTGCTGTCGAATACCTATCACCTGCACCTGAGGCCGGGTAGTGAACTGGTGAAGGAATTTGGTGGGCTGCATGAGTTCATGCGCTGGCCGGGGCCTATCCTGACGGATTCTGGCGGGTTTCAGGTCTACAGTCTGTCGGACATCAACAAAATTGACGATGATGGGGTCACGTTCCGCAGCCACCACGATGGTAGCAAGCATCGTTTTACGCCGGAAGTCTCCATGCAAATTCAGCAGAACCTCGGTGCCGATATTATGATGGCCTTTGATGAGTGCCCTATCCCTGACGATTACGCTGTTGTAGAGCGTGCTGTGCAACGCACCAGCGCATGGGCGGCCCGCTGCCGTGAGGCGCACCCTGATGATCGTGTGCAGGCATTGTTTGGTATCCAGCAGGGCGGGATTTTTGAAGATCAACGCGAGAAATCTGCTGAGTTCTTACGCACGCTGGATTTTCCCGGTTATGCTGTGGGGGGGCTGGCTGTTGGGGAGAGTAAAAAGGATATGTACACCACGCTGGACTTCGCTGTGCCGATGCTGCCGGATACCAAACCGCGCTACCTGATGGGTGTGGGCGCACCGGAAGACCTTGCACAGGCAGTGCTGCGCGGCATTGATATGTTCGATTGTGTGATGCCCACACGTATTGCCCGTCACGGTACCGCGTTTACCTATGATGGGCGTTTGAACATGCGAAACGCAACGTTTGAGCGGGATCACGCGCCTTTAGACCCGGACGTAGACAGCTACGCCAATCAGTTTACGCGGGGGTACATCCGGCACCTCGTCAAGGCGAACGAACTGCTGGGCCATTATCTCCTCAGCCTGCACAATGTCCGGTTTTTGTTGCAGCTTGTACAGGGGATGCGTCAGGCTATCATTGAGGGGCGCCTCGAAGCCTATGTGAATAGTTTTCTGGCACGCTATCTGGGGCAGCAGGCGGCATCGTCCTGAGCTACCCGACGAGCCACTGTCAAAAAAGAGCTGCTGCTGGCTATGTACCTTCCCGGACGAATTTTATTGACTGTGGCGCTGGCCCTGGCGGGGTGTGCCTCGCCTACCATCCCGGCCACGACCCCCACTACCAACACATCAGAGCTACAATTGCTGGCGACAACGGCCACTGCTGGCCTGTTGCAGGAACTGACACGCGAGTATCAACTGGTGCGTGGTGGGCTGGTACTGAACACGGCGCAGGATAATTATGCCGGGTTAGCAAACCGGCTGCGACAGGGAGATGGGCCAGTGTATTTCCTCAGTACACATGTGCCTGCGGATAGTGACATGTGGGCCGCCCCGATTGCTTACGACAGCATCGCAATAATCGTCAACACCGCCAACCCGGTTGAATCGGTCAGTCTGGAGCAAATCCGTGCTATTTATCGGGGGCGTCTCTCAAACTGGGCGGCACTGGGTGGGCAGGATTTGCCGGTAACTGTGTTCAGCCGTGAAGATGGTGCTGGTACGCGAATTGAATTTGAGAACCTGCTGATGGGTAATCGTGAGACCCTCCAGGCGGCACTCGTCACCCCCTCGAACGCGGCTATGCTGGAGCGTGTTGGTGAGGAAGCTGCTGGCATCGGGTATGTTTCTGGTAGTATGTTACCGGCTACGGTGCGTCCGCTTGCCGTAGAGGGTGTGTTACCTGCTGGAGGCAATCTCGCTGATAGAACCTACCCGCTGCGGACGACGGTTTTTGTGGTGGGCAGCGGTGAACCCGAAGGCGAGTTCCGTATGTTTATTTCGTGGATTCAGAGTCCGGCGGGGCAGGCAGTGGTAGCCCGCCGCTATGCCCCGCTACTGCCCCGGCCCCAGCTAGACGGGAATGAGGAAGGCTCCGAAGACGATGAGGAATAGCAGAAACACAACGATGAACCACAACGCCACAAATGTAAAATCGCGGATAATCAGGTAACGTCCGCGTCGCCGCTGCATTTTAATCTCTGGCTCGCGGATGCGGTAGAATGCACCGGCAGCAAGGTGATTGTACGGGTTTACACGCAGCACGTTATCCAGGCATACATAACTCTGGTCGATGGAGTCTACAGCGACGCTCATCCATAGCCATGCATCCTCAAAGTCACCATCCTCGCTGATAAGCTGGCGCAGCAGTGTACGCGCTTCTTCGCGCTGATCTTCTTTTATCAGATCAATTGCATCCAGCAGCCGATCAATGCGATGTGCGGCCTGTTCATTCGTGGTCATACGGTTGGCGTTAGCTCATCTTCCCGAATATCAACCCCGGCAAAGAGATCGTTCTCTATAATACCGCTGCCCTCTGCTGGCGGGAAGATGCGCGTGAAGCTCTGCTTCGGGAAGAAGATGCGCCGTGCTTGCTTCGGCAAACCGAGGAAGCTGGCACCCCCACCCCCCTGGCTTTGATGACATGAACTGGCGTCGTCCCATGCATCATAGTAGGCGCTGATGTCAATCTGTGTGGTTGGCGTATCAATATTGTCCACGATGG
>JBCCQC010000522.1:0-3992 GCA_039024535.1 Chloroflexota bacterium | reverse complement strand
GTAGTGGTCATCAACTTCTGGGCAAGCTGGTGTGCGCCCTGCCATGAGGAAGCCGACGTGCTGCAAGCTATATGGGAAACCTACGACGACCGCAACTTCGTTATGATGGGTATAACCCACGCCGATGTCGAGCGCGACTCCCGCGAGTTCATCGAGCAGTACAGCATCACCTACCCCAATGCACCGGATCCGGGGGCGCATATTTATGACCGCTATGGCCTGACCGCCGTACCAGAGACGTTCGTTATTGCGCCGGATGGCACGCTGGCCTATGTACTGCGCGGCCCACTCACACAGACGACGACGCCGGAGTTTATTGCAACGATCGAAACACTGCTGGCGGGGGATAACACATGAGCACCGGAGGCATTATTCTGGCGGTGATCCTGTGTGCGATGACCCTGATTGTGGTGGCAACGCCGTTCTTCAAGCGTGATGAAAACCAGCGTCGTGCTGAAGAACTGACCGGTGTCGCCGCACACTATGAGCGTGTACTGACTAACATTCGTGACCTTGAAGAAGATCTCGCGCTGGGCAAAATCCAGCAGGCTTTCCACGACGAGGAACGGGCAAAGTATGTCGCTGAGGGCGTGACTTTGCTCCGACAGATGGAAGCGTTACAGCCAGCCGATATTGCGCCAGTGATAGCACGTGTGGAAACTGAAGAAGACATCAGCATGGATGATATGATTGAGCAGGCTGTGAGTGCGCGGCGGAAAGAGCGGCAGGTATCCTAGTGCGGAACCCTCTATTTATTACAGTCGCCTGCATCAGTGTGCTGCTGCTGGCGGCCTGTGATGCAAACCTCGCTGGTGAGCCTGAGATTGTTGCGACGATCCCACCCCTGCCCACGGAAGTGGCCGCCGGGTTGCCAGCTATGGCTCCAGACCCTGAGCGTGGTGCGCTGGTCTATGTACAGAATAACTGTGCTGCCTGCCACGGTATAAACGGTGCCGGCATCCGGCAGGAACTGGAAGATGGCCGCGTGTTACAGCCGCCCAGCCTGCTTGACCGGGAAAACGTCGTTTCAGATACGCCTGCTGACTACTACGACATCATCACGAACGGTAATATCGCAAACCTGATGCCACCGTGGTCACAGCAGCTTGACGCGGAAGAACGCTGGGCCGTGGCGCTGCACAACTACACTCTGCGTTACTCCCCAGACGATATTCAGCAGGGAGAAGTACTGTTCACAGAGCAATTTGCAGGCTTTGATGCTTTCGACCTCACGAACACGCAGGTAATGGCCGAAGTCAGTGACCAGCAGCTATACGATGCACTGCGCGAAACCTCCCCGGACGCGCTGACGGACGATGATGTGTGGCAAACGGTGGCCTACGTTCGCACGCTGTCACTGCAAAACGCCGATGCCATCGGGCGTGTGGCAGAAGTGCTTACAGAACCCGTAGAAGCCAGTGTGGTTGGTGAAATCGTCAGTGGCACACTGGGCGGCGAGGTGCCCACAGACGGCCCGGTAAATCTGATCGTACTTCGTGAGAGTGCGCAGGGTATCGAACTGGTGGACGAACTGGAAACCACAATTTCGGATGGTGGATTTGAGTTTGAGGATGTGACGATAGATCCAGAACTGACTTATGTTGCAGTGACGGTATACCGAGATCGACAGTTCATCAGTGACCCGCAGCCCGGCAGTGCCCCATTGAGTGATGGCAATCTGCCAGTGCCTATTGAGGTGTTCGAGTTCACCGAAGACCCGGAAGTGTTATCTATTGAGCGCATGGTGATACAGATCAGCGCAGAGGAAACCGGCCTGCGGGTGGCGCAGGTGGCGACATTCCGCAATGAGTCTGACCGGCTGTTTACGTCGTCGCAGCCGCTCAACGCCGAGGGAACGCAGTTTGGCTCTACGGTGATGTTTATGCCACCGGGGGCCGTTGTTGCCGGTTTCGGTGGTGACCCACAGCGTTACATCGTCTCAGAAGAAGATTTCGCTGTCATTGATACGCAGCCCATCCGTCCCGGCGAGGAACACGTGATGCAGGTGGTGTACATCCTGCCCTATGATGACGGCGCCATCATTGAGCAACCAGTGGCCTATGATGTTGACGGTATTGTGCGGCTGCTGGTGCGGCCACAGGGCCTTAATCTCCAGAGTGATCGATTCCTGTTCAACGGCATCACCGAGGTAGGCGGCGACGTTTACGCAGAATACGGCTATGACAATGGACTTTTGCGGGGTGATCTGGTTCGCTACGAACTGGGAGGCACCGCCGCAGAAGCCGCAGCACGCACGGTGAATGACGGTTCCAGTAACCTCTTCTCGATTATTCTGTTTGCCATCTCCGGCGTAACCGGGGTGGCGGCTGTCGGTTTGTGGTTATATGGGCGCAGCGCCAACCCGGAAAAGCAGCGCAACCGCGAAATTGACGCACTGGTGGCGCAGATTGCCGCGCTGGATGACGCCCACGACAAGGGCACGCTGAACCATGACCTGTGGCACAAACAGCGCAACGAACTGAAGGCTCAACTGAAAGCGTTGATGGAATCGAAGGCTGCCAATGAGCAGTGACGCCGCACTGATTGACATCCGGGGCCTGACGAAAGCCTACGGTTATCGCCCGGTGCTGAAGAAACTCGATCTTACTGTGCAGCGTGGCGAGTTCGTCGCGCTGCTGGGGCCGAATGGCAGTGGCAAAAGCACACTGCTGCGCCTTCTGTGCGGACTCAGCAAACCTACTGCCGGTAAAATCACGGTTGGCGGCTGGTCGCTGCCACAGGAAGCCGCCGCCGTCCGTGCGCAGATTGGCATGGTGGGCCACAAATCGCTGCTTTACGAAGCGCTCACGGCCCAGGAAAACCTGCGTTTTTTTGCCCGCCTCTACAACCTGAACGTAACGGATGCCGACATTGATACGCAGATAGAGCGCGTGGGCCTCAAAAAGTACGCGGCGCAGCCTGTAAAAACCTACTCACGCGGGATGCAGCAGCGCCTGAGCATTGCCCGCGCTCTGCTCCATGACCCGGCAGTGCTGCTGTTCGACGAACCCTACACCGGTCTTGACCAGGATGCAGCAACTTTGCTGGATGGACTGTTGCAGACGGCGCACGCAGACGAACGCACGATACTGATGACCACCCATCAGATCGAACGGGCGGCCAATCTCGCATCCCGCGTGGTGATACTGTCTCGCGGCGTGATAGCCTACGAAAGCGCTACCGCAGACATCCCATCTGGTGCGTTGCCACTTATCTACGCAGACGCCACCGATATGGTAACGGCCCGATGACCACCCCATTTCTAAAAACGGTGGTCGCTGTGCTGCGCAAAGACCTGCTGGCCGAACTGCGCAGCCGGGAAATCATCGGTGCGATGGCGCTGTATGCGTTGCTGAGTGTGCTGGTCTTCAGTTTTGCGCTGCAACTCAATCTCACTGTGCGCCGGGAGGCTGTCAGCGGCATTCTGTGGGTAACAGTGACGTTCGCCGTTGTGCTGGGGTTCAACCGCAGCAGCGCCACAGAGCGTGAAAGCGGCAGCTTTGACGCTCTGCTCATTGCGCCGGTCAGCCGGGGCGCCCTGTATCTGGGCAAGGCGTTCAGCAACTACGTTTTCGCGCTGGCCGTCGGGCTGATTCTGCTGCCACTGATGACAGTGCTGTACAATGTGCAGCTCACGCATCCGGGGGCAGTGCTGGCGCTGGTACTGGGCGCACTGGGCCTGTCCGTCACAGGGACGTTGCTTTCTATGATGACTGTGCAAACGCGAACGCGCGAAACCCTGCTGCCCATCGTCATGCTGCCGGTGGCGTTGCCGCTATTGCTGGCCGCTGTGAGCGCCACCACACGCATTATCAACAACGAACCGTCATCAGAGTGGGCAGGCTGGGTACAGCTTATCGGGGTGATTGATGTACTCTACTTCTAGCTGTGCTACCTGCTGTTTGTCTATTTGTTAGAGTATTAGCCGCACTGTGAGATAATTCACAGAAATGATATACTGTATGCTTGACGTTAAGAGAGTGAGTGACTTT
>JBCCQC010000521.1:0-4004 GCA_039024535.1 Chloroflexota bacterium | reverse complement strand
GTGCTTTCCGTGCCAGCTTGGTACACAACGCCAGGTCGAAATTTTAGAGCGCATTGATACCCCGATAGAGGGCGATACCGTGCGCTTAACCGACATCGGCCTGACGATGAAAGAAGCCTCTATCTGTGGCCTCGGCCAGACAGCTTCTATGGCCGTGATGAGCGCGATGGAAAAATTCCCGCATCTGTTTGAAAAATAACATGACAGGAAGCGATTTAATGTCTGAAAAGATGATTACCCTGACGATTGACGGCGAAGATGTCACCGTCCCGGAAGGCACAACCCTGCTGGACGCCGCCGAGATGGTCGGCAAAGAGATTCCCATCATCTGCTACAGCGATAAAACCACGGCTAACGGCCTGTGCCGCCTGTGCGTGGTGGATGTAAATGAGGGCCGTGTATTACAACCGGCGTGCATAGCCACCTGCCAGCACGAATCGAATGTGGAAACACGTAATGAACGTGTGAAACGCAGCCGCCGCACCATCCTCGAAATGTTGGACGCCTCCGTAAATCTGGATGAAGCGCAAGAGATTCAGCAGTACATGGGCGAGTACAACGCCAGCGGCGACCGCTTCCCCGATGCGGAAAAGCGTGAGTCTCCGATTATGGATGATAACCCGTTTTATGTGCGCGACTACAGCCAGTGTGTGACGTGCTGGCGCTGTGTGCAGGTGTGTGCAGAAGATGCACAGTATACATTCGCACTCATACTGGATGGGCGCGGCCATGATACGTCTGTGGCGACAACGTTTGGCGTCGGCATGACCGAATCGCCGTGTGTGTTCTGCGGACAGTGCATAGATGTATGCCCGACGGGGGCGCTCAAACCGAAAGTGGAGTGGGGTATGGAACAGGGCATGGCTCCTGACGAAATCCGGCAGATGACGCGCAAGCCCCGCAAGCAAAAGCAGAATGGCTCTAATGGACGCAAAGATTAAGCGCGGCGCACTGCCACACACCTACATCAAAGTGGAACGCGGCACTGCCGAAGCCGTGCAGGGTGGTGTGATTGAAGAAACGTATCTCACCATCCGCGCCAACGGCTACACGGTTGCCTCTATGATGTGCAGCCCGGTAGACGAAGAAGCGCTGGCGCTGGGCTTTCTGTACAATGAGGCCATCATCACGACGATGGACGATGTGAAATCCATCGAAGTGGATGCGGAGTGCGTGAATGTGTTGCTGCATCGGCGTAACATCGGCCTCAAGCGCCAGATGATTATGACCTCTGGCTGTGGCGCAGGTGTGACGTTCCATCAGGCCAACGCCAGCCGCTACAGAGTAGAAACCGGCTTCACTACCACGCCGGATGCGATACTGGCACGGATGCGCGATCTGCAATCGGCGGCGCGGCTTTATAATGCGGTGCGCGGGGTGCATACGGCATTGCTTGGCACAGAAGATGCGCCACTCTACAGTACGGAAGATGTGGGCCGCCACAACACGGTGGATAAAATCGCCGGGAAGGTCGTGCGCGACGGTGTGGACGTGCGTAATTGCATTTTAATAACCAGTGGGCGTATCAGTTCGGAGATGATCTCGAAAGCGCACCGCCTCAACATCCCGGTTGTTGCCAGCCGCACTGCACCCACCAGCACCGCCGTTGAACTGGCCGAAGCGTGGGAAATCTGCCTTGTGGGGTACATACGGCGAAATTCCATGCGTGTGTATACACATCCGTTCCGGCTGAGATTAGACAACGGGAAATAGTACGTGATGCCACCCTGAGAACCCTCAATATGGTGGGTTTTTTCGTGGCGCGTCATGGCTATAATTATCTGTATTGAAGACGCTTGAATGGAGTGTGACACATGGAGAAGAAGACGTTTGTCGTCCCGAATATGGGTTGCGATGGCTGTGTGAAGACGATTGAAAATGAAGTGGTTGAGATTGACGGTGTAGTCAGTGTGTATGGCCTGCTGGATAGTAAGGAAGTCACGGTAGAGTGGGATTCCCCGGCTACATGGGACAATATCAAGATCGCGCTCGTTAATATTGACTATCCCCCGGCAGAAGCAGCACAGTAGCGCCGCACTGCTAATCGTTACTCCAGAGCCGTGTCCATCGTGGGCGCGGCTTTTTGTTTTCCGGTATCATCTCCCCACATAGAAAATCATAGGAAGAGACCACACATGCAGCTACACAGACTGGAAAACAAGCACTGGCAGGCTGGCATTCTGCCGGAAAAGGGCGGCAGTGTTGCCTTCGGGCGGATTCGCTTTAGCGGGGTATTTGTGGATGTTATCCGGCCCATCCCCGGCCCGGATTATGCCAGCCCCGGTAGCTTTTTGATGCTGCCGTGGGCCAACCGCATCCGGGATGGTGTGCTGCGCTTTGACGGACAGGAATACCAGCTCCAGACGACGAGAGATGATGGCACAGCCCGTCATGGCGATGTGCGTAAGCGTCCGTGGCAAATAGAAGAAAACAGCGAAACGTCGATTACACTGTCCCTGCGCTCTGCGGATTTTGACGATTTTAACTTTCCGTTTGTGCTCTCTGCACAGGCAACCTATGCGCTGGACGATGCTGATTTTGTATGGCGCGTCACTCTCACGAATGGAGATGCGCGGCCATTCCCTGCGGGTTTCGGGTTTCATCCGTATTTCCAGCATATGGGCGATAACATGCCGCTGGTGCAGATTCCCTGCGATCACCATTTTGTGCTGAATAACAGTCTCGCGGATGCTGCCCCCGTGCCGGTGCCGGAGCGTCTGGACTTCCGTGAACCACGTGCCATCCCTGCTGATGTGCAGTACGATGACCTGCTGACAGGACGCGACAGCAGTAAACCCATTCGTCTGCTCTATAAGAACTGGAATGTTGAGGTGCAGATGACCGCTGACGAGATGTTCAGGCACATTATTCTGTTCACCGCGCCGGATGGCACCGTGGCTGTAGAGCCGCAGACCAACGCCAACGACGGTTTCAACCTGGCTGCCGATGGCATTGACGGTAGCGGCGTGTTCGTTGTGCAACCGGGTGAGTCTGTGACCGGGGAAGTTCGATTGCGCGTTATCACCCGGTCAAGACTCAACAGCGGTTAGCGGTACAGGTTAATCCGATTGCGCCCACTTACAAAATCAAATGTATAGGCGTTGATACCGTCGCAGCTTTGCTCTGGGCTTGCGGTTCTTTCCAGCGTGTAGGTTTCACGATCGTCTGCACCTCCACCCATGTTGGCGTCAAAGTCGATCACAAAGGCTGGAGAGTTTCGTGGGCCTGTGGGGGATGAGTATTCCTTAGAGAACCAGAGTTGCGCACCCGGACGAATAGTGGATGTCTGCCAGTTACCACTACCCCACCGATAACTGAAGTTCAGAGATTGGGAGGTTGCATTTTCAATGCATACCATAGCATAAGGGCGGTAATTCATCGCACGTACACTGAAGGTGCCCCGCCAACTCTCGTCGCTCCAGAAAGAGCCAATCCAGATGTCGTATGTGCCCATCTCCACGTCGCCGCCACCAATGGAGAGAGCACCATTCAACCCTTCACCATCATCATCGTCACACCACCATAGACCATCAGGGTTTCGGACGATCAGAGTTGTATCACCGCCACTCATGAATTCAAAAATGAGGCGTGTGATGTCTGAGTCTGACACTCGAACGCTGATGGTAGGTTGTGGTGTTGTGTAACCATGGCAATCCGGGTTGTTACGTATATTCAGGCGGGAAATATCTGCGTTACCACCAGACAAAACACGCTCCTCGATCACGCTGCGTCCCTCGACTGCCGTGAGAGTTCCATATGCTGGGTTAAGAGTAGGGTCGGGGCTGCTCTGGGCGTATACGAGGCTTCCAGTAAAGACGGTTGTGAGCAGAACGATAACAACAATTGTAAACTTGTGTCTGATAAGCATAGCACCCTCCACGGTGCGGTTTAAACAATAAAATACCGAATGTGATGCACGAACAATATACTACTTGACCAAAAAAGTTATCATGGATATAAGCGGGCTAATTTGGTTCGTGCCTGTGTTAAATCGAAGCACCATT
>JBCCQC010000520.1:0-4008 GCA_039024535.1 Chloroflexota bacterium | reverse complement strand
GATACAAGGTAATTGTTATCCGTGGTGCCGAATAGCGAATTTGCGTGTGTGAGGTCGTTGAAGGGTTCAGTAATACCCGGGGCGGCCTCATTGTTGTGTAAATCACTGACGGTGTAAATGTTTCCCAACGGAACTACGTTTACAATTTCCATGCTTGGTGTTAGCTCGACAATTTTCTGAGTAATAACCATGCAGGGAGCAGGGCAACTCTCCACTGCGGTAACCTCTTCTTTAAAGTGCTCAAAATAGGCATAATTGCCGTTAGGCATTATCTCGAAGAAATGTGGGTCTGTTCCATATCCGTCTTCAAGCAGATTGCCAATTCGCTGTATAACCTCGTAGTCATTATTTAGAACTAAGAATTCGCCGTCTTTGTAACCATATCCAGCAGGCAATCGAGCCTCCAGTGTGTTGGTAACATAGTCATCAATTGACAGATCATAAAGTACCATTCTGTCCTTGTTAAGACGCTTGAAATCGTAAGTTTGCACCGCGATTCTGTCCGCATACACAATCTGACCAGTCTGCGTATTATATTCTATGTTATATGCCTCGGGGTTCGGTGATAAATTTCCAACCTGCAGTTCTTGAGGGTTCGCATTGGCAAAATAGAGGCTACCCAACGTCGCACCGTCATTCCTCGTTATCTCCAACTCAGGAAAATCTGTCGGTAACACTTCGCCAGCCCCAATGATCGTGAATGGTGTGTGTGTGAGGTTAACCGTGGATGCAGGAGAGGACTGAAGCCTTAGAGCGATAGTAGTGACAGCACCTATCACCACCAGACCGATGATGATGAGAGTTCGTATTTGCATAGTAATGTCTCCTGTTTCGTAAATATGCAGTTGCCATAACAACTATAAATCAATTCTAGCGTGGTGTGAAGTGATTCCTCTATCACAGTAATGATTTCACAGCGAAGACTCCGCCGTGTTGCCTATAGCACCACCCTGCAAGTGCGGCGTGACCGTTAATTCGACAACGCGCCAGCGTTCGCTACCGCGCTCCAGCAGGGTGTAAGATGTATTCGGTACCGGGATTTTTTCCTGTAACTTCGGATCTTCCGGGCAGATAGCAGGTAGCATCAGTCGGATGGTACCGCCGTGGGTGACGATAGCGATATTATCTGTGCTCGCACCCTCAGTCACGTCGGTAAACCCGGCCATTGCGCGGTCAAGCATATGGTTGCGCGTTTCGCCGCCGGGTGGCGCATAGTTCATATCGCCAGAGCGCCATGCTGCCAGCTCATCCGGGTACAACGCTGCCAGCTCATCCGGGAACAGTGCCTGAAAAACACCCACATTCAACTCCCTGAAGCGCATGTCACTGATGGGCGCCAGATTATGCCCAGCAGCAATGGGCTGTGCTGTCTGGAAAGCGCGTGGCAGGTCGCTGCTGTATACCATGCCAATGGATTTATCTCTCAGATAAGCGCCGAGTGCTCTTGCCTGTTCGTGGCCCGTCGCGTTCAATGATGTTGGCGCGTGCCCCTGCCAGCGATGCTGGGTATTCCAGTCAGTTTCGCCGTGGCGGATGAGCCAGACGCGGTTTGCAGGCATCGTCTTTCCTCCGATTCTGTACTGTGAAATCTGTCGCAAAGGTGAGTATAATATCCACAATTCTTTTAGGACAACAGGAAGGAACTGGTTACTGATGGATATGGCAGATCCCAAACATCCGCTCAATGTCGCACTTGCCGTTGTTGGCGGCATCGGGCTGACCCTGATGACGATTGCACTCGGTGTTGGCGTGGTACAGGGTGCAGATACGAGCACGACGCTGGTAGCTGGCCTGTTCTGGACGGGGCTGGTGATGCTTATCGGGGCGACTGCGGCGTGGATTGGCGTGGCGCAACCGTACAGGCATTTTGATGACATCAACGTGCCACAATACACCGGCCACGATCACGACGACGATCACTAGATGCCAGATATACCCCCACGTAGCCCCGCGACGGACATGTTCGACGGCGTTCTGGTGCAATATGGTGAGAGCCATTTGCTGGCTACACAGTCTGATGACAACGCGACTGTCATGTCCTCTGGCCCTATCATGCTGCGCTATGGTCTGATGGTGCTGGGCAAGCCGCACCTGTACATCGTGCCGGGCTTACTGGCCGTGGACTACGGCGATTTCTTCAATGGTGATGCAATGTGGGACTTTGTGCTGACGAAAAGTAATATCTACCCCCGTGCTGAGGTATTCGGCTATCGTAACGACGGCGAAGATGACATGCTGGTGCTCAAAAAGCTGGATATGGCTGCGCCGCGTGGTGTTTTTGCCTTCGGGGATGATGACGCACACCCGATTGCACAGGTGAATGCCGTGATTGCCCCGGACGAAACGGGCATTGCCCCCCGCCTGCTGGAATACCTGCCCCACTACCATAGCTTTGACGATTGGAAGAACCGTGAATGACCTCGATAGCATTTTCAGTGATGACTGGTCAGACGAGCACCGCTCCGGTGTAGTTGCTGTTGTGGGCAGGCCGAACGTTGGCAAATCCACGCTGGTAAATCGCATTCTGGGGCAGAAAATCGCCATCGTCACGCCCACCCCACAGACGACACGCCGCAATCAACTGGGCATCTACACCACCAACGATGTGCAGATGCTGTTTGTAGATACCCCCGGCATCCATGACCCGCATCACAAACTGGGTGAGTTCATGAACTCCTCGGCAGAGGGCACGCTACGCGATGCAGATGCAATCCTGTGGGTAGTCGAAGTCACGCTGCACCCGACAGCAGATGACCGGCAGATTGCCGAAAAACTGGGCCGCATCAAGCAAACACCGATTGTGATCGCGCTGAATAAACATGACCTGTGGGAAGACGAAAAAGATATTGACGAGCGCGTTGCGGAATACCGTGAACTGGTGCGCAACGACAGCTACTTTGTGGTGAGTGCAGAAACCGGCGAAAATGTAGAAGAGTTGCTGGCTTCGCTGCGGTCACATTTGCCACACGGCCCGCGCTACTACCCGGAAGACCAGGTGAGTGACCAGAACCTGCGCTTTATTGCTGCTGAAGTCATCCGCGAGAAAGTGATTCTTAACACGTTTCACGAGGTGCCACACGCGATTGTGATCGGCATCGATACCTTTGAAGAACAGGATAATGGCCGCCGCTACGAAATCCACGCAACGATTTACGTGGAACGCGAATCGCAGAAAGGGATTGTGATTGGTAAGGGGGGCACGATGATTAAACACCTGGGGATAGATGCGCGTGAAGAACTGGAAAAGGTCTTCCACACGAAGGTACAACTATTCCTGCACGTGAAAACGCTAAAGAACTGGCGGAGCGATGATCGTGCCATGCGTCGTTTCGGTTACTACATCCCGAAGGACACCTGATGGAGAAATGAAAACAGATTCGGGTTATGTATAATGCCACGGTGGCAAAAAGACAATTTCACCTGACAAAAGATGAGCAAAAGCTAGCAGTCTGTCATTCTGAATAAGATGGATAAAGTCGCTTGAGCTTAACACGTGCATCATCACAGGTAAATTGCCAATCAACAGTCGCCTGTTTGGTGTTGCGTTCCAACTCAAGAGCCGCAACATGCCGTTTGAGTGCTTCTTCATCGGGGATACGCTGTTGAAGACAGGTACGCGAAAAAACACTGAATTCAATTTCCGCCATGTTCAACCAACTGGCATGTTTGGGGGTGTAATGAAAGCGAATCCGTCGCAGAATGCGCCGCGCTTCGTCCGGTTCAAAGGTTTCATAGAGAGCAGCAGCAGTATGGGTGTTGAGATTATCCAGAACGAGATGGATGCAATCTGCGTGCGGATAAAGGTCGTCGACCAACAAGCGCATCTGGTAGGCAAAATCCTCTCTGGTGCGTCGTTGGGTGACGGTGAGGTGCCGCCAGTTGGCAAGCGGTTCAAAGAATAGAAACAGGTTTCGTGTGCCATGTCGCTCATACTCGTAATCATAGCGTTGCACCTGTCCGGGCTGCATCGGGATCGGCAAGCGCGTTTCGCCAATCAACTGTTTACTG
>JBCCQC010000519.1:0-4010 GCA_039024535.1 Chloroflexota bacterium | reverse complement strand
CGCATGGCAGTCCGCACCGGCATCATCATCGCCAACGCCAGCAAGCACATGCCCGTAGAAGCCATTCACGTGCTGCCCGGTGGCACACCAGAATTTGAAGGCCGCGCCCGTATTGCACAAACCCTTGAGGGCGTGTCCGGTCGTGGGGTCGTCAAGCAAACCATCACACGGGGCTACAATGCGGGGTCAGCGTTACTTTCCCGCACAGATGAAGACGAATTGATTATCATGGGCTTTGCCCAGCATAATGACTTTGAACAGTGGCTATATGACCGGGGCAAAAGCACCCGCGATGTACTGAATAAGGCCCCCGGCCCGGTGATGATTGCCGTGCGCAACATGGAAACCGTCACCCCACAGCAGCGGGTACTGCGGCGTGCCATTAGCTGGATGCGTCCGCGCCTGACGGACATTGAGCAGGAGCAGGTGGTATGGGATGCCAACAGCAATGCCGGGGCCAACCTCGATTATGTCGTGCTGATGCT
The DNA here is from genome assembly GCA_039024535.1 of Chloroflexota bacterium. Taxonomy (GTDB): domain Bacteria; phylum Chloroflexota; class Anaerolineae; order Aggregatilineales; family Phototrophicaceae; genus DAOTTY01. Next base: position 3,525 of record JBCCQC010000519.1, on the reverse strand, counting down.
GGTCGCTGCGACACTGGCATCGCTGGGCCTGCTGCTGAACAGTGGCGCGGTCATCATCGGGGCAATGCTCGTCGCACCGTTGATGTCGCCGTTAACTGCGCTGGGGTTTGGCCTCGCCACCGCCCGCATTGATCTATCTCAGCGGGCACTGCTCACGGTACTGCTGGGCGTCGCTATTGCGTCCGGCGTAGGCGTTCTTACCGGGTTTCTGGTGCCCTTAGAAACCCCCACGCCAGAGATGATGTCTCGCGTTAGCCCCACCCTGCTGGATGCTTTCGTAGCGCTGGCCTCCGGTGTAGTGGGCAGCTATGCCACCGCCCGTAAAGACATCCCCGCTGCGCTGGCTGGCGTCGCCATTGCTGCGGCACTGGTACCGCCCATCTGCACCTTCGGGCTGCAACTGGCTTTCGGCAACTACCAGTGGGCACTGGGTGCGCTGCTGCTGTTCGTCACCAACATGATTTCAATCATCGTAATTGCCACGCTCATGTTCCGCTATCTGGGGATGCAATCGCTGCGCCGGGATATGCGTTATGTGTCGCTGGTGATTTTTGCGCTGCTGCTGCTGCCAGCGGTGATGCTGGTACTGTTCACCACACAACGCGCCAGCCAGAACCGCATCGTAGAGCAGGAAATCCGCCGGTTGCTATCGCCCGTGCAAATCGTCGGCTCAGAAGTATCGCAGCTTTCTCCGCTAACAGCGACTGTGACAGTGCGCAGCCCGAACGAGGTTTCGCCGGAGGCAATGGGTGTCATCGAAGAAGACATCGAAGGCATCATTGGCCGGGACATCCGGCTGCGGCTGATTGTGGAGCGTATTGTGCTGCCACCGGGGGATACCGAACGCTGGACGGCAGAAAACACCGACCGCATCGGTGATGTGGATGGCCTGCTGGCGGTACGCGATGGGGTGGTCGTCCCGGCAGACGCCCCAGCAGACGCCGAATCAACGCCGGAGACCACCACAGAACCTGCAACCGAAGAACCGGCGGTCGCAACAGAGGAAACCGAATAAGGGCAGGGGCATGGCGTGCCACGCCCCCATCAGCTACCCTGTTAGTTCCACGCCCCGCCACGCGGATCATAACGATCCAGCGGGTGTGGGCGGCTGCCGCTGCCACTACTACCGCCACGGTTGCCACTCATCAGGCGGCGGGCTTTATTCACGTCGCTTTCGTGCTTCAGCAGCACCGTAAGCGTGTTTTCCAGCGTTTCTCTATCCAGACGGTCAGCGTTCAGCATAATCAGCGCCTTGGCCCAGTCAATCGTCTCAGAAACACTCGGCTGCTTCTTCAGGTCAAGCCCGCGCAGGTTCTGCACCAGTTCCACAGCCTGCTGCGCCAGCTTCTCACCCAGTTCTGGCACAGCCATCTGCACAATCGCCAGTTCACGCTCATACGTCGGGTAATCCACAAAGGTATACAGCGCACGACGCTTGAGCGCTTCGGACAGTTCGCGGGTATTGTTACTGGTCAGGAACACCGTCGGCACATGCTTTGCCACAATCGTGCCCACTTCCGGGATGGATATCTGGAAGTCGCTCAGAATTTCCAGCAAAAACGCCTCAAACTCGGCATCAGCCCGGTCAATCTCGTCAATCAGCAGCACCACCGGCTCATCAGAAGTCACCGCCTGCAACAGCGGACGCGCCAGCAAAAACCGTTCGCTAAAAAACGCATCTTCCTGTTCGCCCAGCATATCGGCGGCATCGTTCAGGGTAGCAGCCCCCGCCAGCAGGTCACTCAGCTTATCGCGCAATAGCTGCGTATAAAGCATCTGCTTGGCATACTCCCACTCATACAGCGCCTTGCTCTCGTCCAGGCCCTCATAGCACTGCAAGCGGATGAGCGGCTTGCCGGTGGCCTTGCTCCATGCTTTTGCCAGTTCAGTTTTACCCACACCTGCCGGGCCTTCGGCCAGCAGCGGCTTACCCAGGCGCTCTGCCAGGTACACAACCGTAGAAATCTCGTCGGTAGCAATATACTGCTGGGCGCTCAGCCCATCTTTGCCCTGTGTCACGTTATCCATGTAAGGTTCTAGCTCCAATGGCTACTTCACAAAAAATATGGAGGGGGTATCTTGCGTTGATGGTGTATCGGGTTGAGGGGAACGCACCACGCCCCCCACTGAGATACCCTTTAACTATACTGCAAAACTGGCGGTTCCGGTAAAAGTCCGTCCTTATGGACTATACAGCTACTTCAGTTCAGACTGTGGACGAATCAGGTCAAACCGATCACGGGTGCGGATGTAGCCATTACCGGCCATACGCCCGATGACACCGTAAGCATCAAAGTCAATGTAGCCCTGCTCCGCATTGTAAATGGTGTCATCCACATGCATCATCACCACCGTGCCAATAACAATGTAACCACCGCCGGGGGCTTCGCGGATGGTAACAATCTGGTTCAGCTTGCACTCAAACTGAATCGGGCTTTCCTGCATACGGGGCGCTTTCACAATTTCTGATACCACCGGGGTAAGACCAGCACGGGTAAATTCGTCTACATCTGGCGCAACGTCCTGCGCGGTGATGTTCATAGCATCCGCAGTTGCCTCGGTCACAAAGTTCACCACAAACTCACCCGTGGCGCGGATGTTGGCGAGCGTGTCTTTAGGGCCGGGGGCTTCCCGGTAGCCAGGGCAGAACATAACCGTGGGTGGGAACGAACACACAGCGTTGAAGAAACTGTAGGGTGCCACGTTATACACCCCGCTTTCATCCACCGTGCTAACCCACGCAATAGGGCGCGGCGTAACCGCAGCGTACAATACCTTATGCACATCGCGTGATGGCGCGGAGAGCTTTTCTGTATGGATTTGCATATTGACTCAACTGTCTGTCTGCTTAAAATCCCCGCTATTCTATCGCACCTATCACAAAAGCGCTGATCTTTTTTTTACACCAACGCTAACAAAATTCTGATGATTTATTCTCTATAATTTGCCCGTCAATTACGAAAGGCAACCCAATGGCAGATGAACACTACCTGACCCGTTCGGGCTACGAGTCCCTTGAGAAGGAACTGCGTCGCCTGGAGTTTGTGGAACTTCCAGAAATCGCAGAGCGACTGAACGACATTCGCAACGAAACCGACAGCGAAGGCGAAGATCCACAGCTTTTTAACATCCTGTCGCAAAAGAACTACATCGACGAGCGCCTATCCAACATCAAGCGCATCCTGGCAAACGCCATCATCCTTGACGAAGACCCCGACCCGGACACAGCCAACGCGGGTGACCGGGTGGTGGTGCTGGACATTGAAGAAGACGAAGAAATTATCTTCGATTTGCTGGACAGCGCCGAAGTCGTCCACAGCCGCCGGGGAATTTCTACAAAGTCACCCGTAGGGGCGGCCCTGCTGGGCAAAAAAGTGGGCGATACCGTCACAGTAAAAACACCGGACGGCAAGGTGAAGTTCAAGATTTTGCGCTTCGAGGAAGCGGACGACGCATAAGCGTGAACCGGGGCATGGCCGCCATGCCCCCGCCCCACTTACCCGCGCACCGCGCCCTCCAATTCGG
>JBCCQC010000518.1:0-4014 GCA_039024535.1 Chloroflexota bacterium | reverse complement strand
TGGTCAACATGACCGGCTGTGCCAATAACGTGCATCGGCGCGTACTACGAATGATCCCCATTGTCCGTATTGCCATTCGGGTTCACAACCGGGAAAGTGCCGGTTGTGGTGCGCAGCGCGGGCATGGTCGTAGTTGATGTTACCCTGATGTTGTCATCTGTATCAAACTCCATCAACAGCGCCTGGTACCGGTCACGGTAAAGTTCAGCACGGGCACGTTCCATGTTCCACAGGCGGTTCAGGCTCTCGTGCAGTGGCGGTAGCATCGCCTCAAGGTTCTGCATTCCCTGTACATGCCGCTCGAATTCCTTATCGTGGTTGCGCCATACCTCGTCGTTCGCCAGCGTAAACTGCTTGAAGCGCTTCTGGTCGTCCGTGCGCCAATCGTTCCATTCCTGACGGAAACGTTCTTCGCTCAGGCGCTGCATTTCTGCCACCTCATTGATACGACGTTCCAGCCGTTCGCTGATGCGCTCAAAGTCTTCCACAATGCGCTTCATCGCGCGGTGCGTTTCTGCCCAGCCTTCAAACCGTTCGAGGTTGCGCTGCATGTCACTGTCCTGCTCCCCGAATTTGTCCATCAGCGCCTGCACCTGCTGGTCACGCTGCTGCAACATCAGCGTTTGCTGGTCAATAAACTGCTGGATCTGGTCACGACGTTCAGACTCAGCCATCTGTGTTTCGTTGATTTTGCGCTCGTTACGCAGCGTCAGTTCTTCAATAAGCGTGAGCTTGGGCTTGACTGTATCGACCTGCTTCTGCACTTCCGGCAGTTCGGATTGAATTTCTGCAAGGCGGCGCGTATCCTGGCGGCGCTGTTCTTCAAGGAAGGCAATGCGCCGCTCTGGTTCTTCGATTTTCTTATACAGGTCGTCAAGGCGCTGTTGCACGCTGGCAACGGCCTCGCCGGTACGTTCACGCTCTAGCTGGAAACCCGGCAGGTCTACCAGTTGCGATTCAATATTGTTCACCCGGTCGGTCATCTCGCGGATGGGGCGCATGATGCCCTCACGGGAGATTTCGTTGCGGCGTTCCCCCTCGCGCTCGGCCATCAGCCGTTTAGCTTCCTGTTGCTCAATCAACTGCCGCATTTCCATACGGAACTGATCCATCAGGTCAGCGTCGATGCCACGCTGTTTAGAATCCATCTGCGATTGGATAACCGTCTGGTCACTTTCCAAACTACCGAGGCTGCGGTTCAGCCCGTTGATGGTATCCTGCTGAGAGACAAGCTGCTCCTGGAGTTGTGCGATAGTGCTTTTGTCACGGCGGCGTTCTTCGTCAAGCCACTCAATGAGCTTTGCAGCCTGATTGATGTCCATGTGTGGTGACCTCTCTCCGAGGCGGGCAGCCTCTAACTCTCTTAACATTGCGGCAGCGATTATAACACATGCTAACGATCTGTGAAGGACAGCACATCCGCATAAAATACGATCATACACACACTTGATAGAGAATGCCCATGTATGCAAATCGCCAACGACTGGAAACCATCGAAGCGCAAACCCTCGCGCCCTATGCCCTGCTCAGTAAAAACAGCCGGGGCCGCAAATATCATGAACCCGAACCACAGTACCGCACCGCCTTCCAGCGTGACCGGGATCGGATCGTGCATGCAGCGGCGTTCCGGCGCCTGGAGTATAAAACGCAGGTATTCGTCAATGACGTGGGGGACTACTACCGCACCCGGCTGACGCACACGCTAGAAGTCGCGCAGATTGGCCGCACGCTGGCCCGTGCGCTGGGTGTAAACGAGGATCTGGTGGAAACCATCTGCCTGGCCCACGACCTGGGGCACCCACCGTTCGGTCACGCTGGCGAGGACGTGCTGGATAGGCTGATGGCCGACCACGGCGGCTTCAACCACAATCATCAGACCTACCGCGTGGTTACAGAGATCGAACGCCGCTATGACCGCTGGCCGGGGCTGAACCTGACGCTGGAAACGCTGGAAGGCATTGCCCGCCACGAAACACGCTACGATATGAGCCGGGTTGCAGGCCTGCCGCCCGGTGTGCGCGGCAGCATAGAAGCGCAAATCGCTGATGTAGCCGACGAACTGGCCTACAACGCCCACGATCTGGACGATGGCCTCACATCCGGGTTGATTTCACCGGATGACATGGCCGATCTATCGATCTGGCAGCACGTGCTGGAGCGTTCCCGCTGGGATGGCAAACACTTCGATGATATCGCGCGGCACCACATCATCCGGGAACTCGTCGGCCTGCTGGTTGATGACGCTGTAACCGAATCTACACGACAGCTTGAAGCCGTTAACCCGGCCAGCAGCGAAGATGTGCAGCACTACACCCACAATCTGGTAGGGTACAGTGCCACTGTGGGCCATATGAACGCCGACCTCAAACAGTTTTTGCAGCAGCGCATGTACCAGCATTTCAAGGTGGTACGTATGGCCCGCCGTGCAGAGCGATTTATACAGGAAATTTTCAACAGCTATATTGCAGAGCCACGCCAGCTTCCGCCATCGTCACAGGCGCTCATTACGCACGAGGGCGTATACCGTGTAGTGGCAGACTACATCGCCAGCCTCACCGACCGCAGCGCCCTGCGCGAGTATCGGCGCCTGTTTGACCCGGCTTCCGGGCCGGATACGTTTTAACTGTGGTTTCTTTTCTGCTAGAATGGTTGAGAGTTCCGCAAAAAGCAGCCAGATGGGGCACGCATGACAGATTCGCTTATCAACAATCGCTATCGACTACTCGCACAGCAGGGTTCCGGCGGCATGGCCGTCATTTACCGGGCAATGGATGACGAACTGGAGCGGGTCGTCGCATTGAAGATTTTACGCCCCAGCCTGACGAACGATCAGGAATTTTTGCAGCGCTTCAAAAACGAGGCACGCAGCGTTGCCAACCTCAATCACCCGAATATCGTCACCGTGCATGATGTGGGCAGTGAGGGGAGAACGCACTACATCGTCATGGAGTTTATTGACGGCTCTGACCTCAAAAAGCTCATTCGAGATAGTGCCCCGCTGCCGATTGATGTTGTGGTTGACCTATCCATACAGATTTGCATGGGCATCGGGTTTGCTCACCGCGCCGGGCTGGTTCACGCTGATGTAAAGCCGCAAAACGTACTGCTCACAAAAGCCCGCGAAGTCAAAGTCACGGACTTTGGTATTGCCCAGGCCTTCAGCAAAATGCAAACCACCTCGCCAGATGGCGAGGTATCACGCGAGATGGTGGTGTGGGGCAGCCCGCAATACTTCGCGCCAGAGCAAGCAATGGGCGAAAAACCGTCCCCGGCCTCCGATGTCTATTCCATCGGTATCGTGATGTTCGAAATGCTCACCGGGCGTCTGCCATTCACCGGCAGTGACCAGCAAGAACTGGCCCGCGCCCACATCCATAGTGCAATCCCGAACGTGAAGGATTACCGCCCGGATGTGCCCGATGCACTCGCCCGTATCATCCATAAGGTGATGAGCAAAGAAAAAGACCAGCGTTACCGCATGGCAGAGCAACTCGGCCACATTCTGGCAGACTATCGCAACCGCGCCCAGCAGCACACCGCCCCCAATCCGCGTGTGTTTGGCGGCGGCGACTACCCGGCCCCCCAGCAGAGCAACGTTCCACCACCGCCGCCGGGCAATAACTATCAGGCACCACCAGCGGGCCAGCAACCGGCCTATTATCAACCTGTGCAATCATCAAACAGCGAGCCAACCCAGAAATACAATCTCGCGCCACAGGCACCCGCGTCTTATTCACCGGGTAAGCAGCAGCCCCAGCAGCCTGCACAACCGGCTGTCAGTGCGCCTTCGCCGGTACAGTCCGGCGGCTATGCCTACACCGGGGATAGCGGTTCTTCTGCGCCCTATCCACCCGGCACAGGCCGCAGCCAGCCCGTCACCCCACTCGACACAGAATCCAGCGGCTTTGACGCGATCACGATCATTCTGGCAGTGCTGGCCCTTATCTCAGTTGCCTGCCTGCTCCCATTGTATTATCTGGTGTATCTGGCGTATCAGGGATAAGCGTGGGATGG
>JBCCQC010000517.1:0-4021 GCA_039024535.1 Chloroflexota bacterium | reverse complement strand
TGCATGGAACACCGCCATGACCGAGTACAGAGCCGCCAACGCCGAACTCGGCCAGCAGCTAGAGGACGCAATCGCCGGTAAGCTCCCCGACGGCTGGGACGCGGATATTCCGAGCTTTGAAAAAGCAGATGCCACCCGCAGTGCTGGCGGCGCCGCGCTCAACGCGATTGCACAGCACATCCCGACCATGATTGGTGGCGATGCTGACCTCGCCGGCAGTACCAAAACACTCATCAAGGGCGAAGAAAACACCGGCCATCACAGCACCGCAGGTCGCAACGTGCGCTTCGGCGTCCGTGAGCACGGCATGGGCGCGATTGTGAATGGCCTGCAACTGCACGGTGGCATCATCAAGCCCTACAGCGCAACCTTCTTCACCTTCAGTGACTACATGCGTCCGGCAGTGCGCCTGGGTGCGCTGATGAATCTGCCGGTGGTGTATGTGTTCACGCACGATAGCATCGGCCTAGGTGAGGACGGCCCCACACACCAGCCGGTAGAGCACATGATGGCAATGCGTGCGATTCCGAACCTGTACGTGTTCCGTCCGGGCGACCCGAACGAAGCCGCCGAAAGCTGGCGCACCATGATGATGCTCGATAAACCCTGCACCATTGCGCTTTCTCGCCAGAAGATGCCGGCCCTCTCCGGTGAACACATCGGGGAAGGCGTGGCGCACGGTGCCTACACCTACGCCGATTCCGAACGTGCGCCGGATGTCATCCTCATGGCGACGGGCAGCGAACTGGAAATTGCAGTGGCGGCCTACAATCAGCTTATGGCAGACGGTGTGAAGGCGCGGGTGGTTTCCATGCCATGCTGGGAACTGTTCGAGGAGCAGGACGCCACCTATAAAGAGAGCGTGCTGCCGAATGCGGTTCGGGCGCGTGTGAGCATTGAGGCGGGCATCACCACCGGCTGGCAGAAGTACGTCGGCCTGGATGGTATCGCTATCGGCGTGGACACGTTCGGGGCCAGCGCACCCTACGAGAAAATCTACGAGGAATACGGCCTGACGGTCGAGAAGATGGTAGAAGCGGCAAAGAGCCTGCTGTAATCAGGCTGTTGGCTTTTTGCTATTCGCAGGGGTGGGTCGTGATGGCTCGCCCCTTTTGTTTACAGGAGAAAACTCGTGACCTTACCCATTCTGGTGACATCACCACGAATCACACCGGACTCTGTAGCATTAATGGAAGCTGCGATGGCCAGCGAGCAGAAGGCGTTACGATTACCATCGTTCCGTCCCACTGATGAGGTGCAGAATGTCCCCATTGCAGTCTACGGGGAGAGCCTGTTCGCCATTATTCTCACGTCTAAACTGAATCATCTTCTTATTGAGCCGACCCCTGCATGGCTGCCTGACATGCCAGCGGAGTACACACAACGCGAATTGATCGTTATGAAACTGGGGGAAGCCAGACAGCTAACCATACCGCGTTTTGTCAAAACGGCAGATGGCACAAAGGGGTTCGAAGCGAAAGTATACAAATCCGGTGTCGGGTTGCCCGGACTGGACTTCTACCCGGACGATCACGAGGTGCTGGTGTCTGAGCCTGTTACATGGGAAGTGGAATACCGCTGTTTTGTACGTGAACGTGAGTTGCTCACACTATCGGTTTATATGCGCAATGGCGAACTGGCGCTATCTGACAGTGGCGTGTGGCTGGAAAATACCTCCGAAACAGGAGCGGCCCGGCAGTTCTGCGAATCGTTGTTACAGGATCAGACCGTAGATATTCCACCAGCCTGCGTGATTGATGTGGGCCGCATCAGTAAGCGCGGATGGGCCGTTGTAGAAGCAAACCCGGCTTATGGCTCTGGCATTTATGGCTGCGATCCCGTGAAAACGCTGAAAGTTATCAATCGCACGACAATTCAAGTGGATGCCGTCACGGAGACGGATGCCCCGTGGGTGAAGACCTATGTTGTTGGTGACTGACCCCGACCGGGAGTGAACACAGGTCGGCTGTGCGCTCAACATTGCGTTCTGTGTACTCCGCAGGCATGATGGTGCCACTTTGCACAGAGACACAGAAAAGAGACCCATGCATATCGCAATCAATGGCTGGTTCTGGGATCAACCGGACACCGGCAGCGGCCAGTACGTGCGCGAACTGCTGCGGGCGCTGCGCCAGATTGATAAAGACAACGCCTACACGCTCGTTTTACCCGCCCACATCACCACACCGGATGCCGTGCCAGACGGTGTGACTGTCATCACCACAGGGGGCGGCCCTGGCGGTAAACTCGGCAAGGTGTGGTTCGAGCAGCAGCAGTACCCCGCCGCCGTGCGCCAGAGCAATGCCGACATCGCGCATGTGCCGTACTGGGGGCCACCGCTCAGTTCCCCGGCCAAACTCGTCACCAGTGTGCTGGATGTGATTCCGCTGCTGTACCCGGCCTATGCCGGGGGCACGATGACAAAACTGTATACGTCAATGGTCAAGGCGGCGGCACAGGGCAGTGCCTCTGTGATTACACTCAGCGAAGCCAGCAAAACCGACGTGGCCGCACAGTTACCCTTCCCGGCAGAGCGCGTCATACCCATTCACCTGGCCCCGAAAGAAGACTATCACCCGAAAATGGGCGCAGAGCGTGACGCAGACATAGCGAAAAAATATAACCTCCCGGACGACCCGTTTATCTTCTACATCGGCGGCTTTGATATGCGCAAGCAGCTAGACCAGTTGTTTGCCGCGTATACCTATGTGGTGCAGGCCCACGGCGAGTACACGCCGCTGGTCATTGCCGGGCGCGAACCCGACTGGACGAACCCGCTGTTCCCGGATATGCGCACGTATGCCGCCTCGCTGGACATCCCGGAGGAAAACCTGCTGTGGATTGGCTACGTGGATGAGGCCGACAAGCCATCCCTGTTCCGGCTGGCGGAGTTGTTTGTGTACCCCAGCGCATATGAGGGCTTCGGCCTGCCGATTTTAGAGGCAATGGCGAGTGGCACGCCCACCGTCGCCAATAACATCCCCGTATTTGATGAAATTGTGGGCGACGGCGCGTTTTTGATTGAGGCGGGCAGTGCCACGAAGATGGGCGGGGCCATGCTCGCGCTGCTGGAGCAAAAAGATCTCTACGACAGTATGCGCAACAACGGCGCGGCCCGTGCCACCAACTTCACATGGCGCAAAACCGCCCGTGAAACACTGGACGTGTACAAAAAAGCACTGGCCTACACGGATTGAGAGAGGTGCTATGACAAAAGACGGGCGCGTATTCGGGTGCATTTCAGGGGCATGTTTACTGGCTTCAGAATACTCAATGGATTGCTGGCGGCACAACAAAAAGATGATTGATGAGTTACCCGAAGAAATGGACTACAAGAACAATGTGTTGATTGTCCTAGACATGTTTTCCGTGCCGATGCGGAATACACGGGCACATTTCTGGCGGTATCAGATGATTCATTTCGGGTTTTCAATCAAACATCTTGATGACATTCACGACGAGTGGATACAGGAATTTGAAAACCTGCTGAGGAAACTCTACTGGCACGAGACTCATGTATACATGAACTCGATAAGGGAATTTGAGTTTACAGAATATAGCTGGAAAGCTGACATACAGCCCCTGTTAGAGAAGCCACCACAAACAATCAAAGACTGGAAATTTAAGGGTGGAATGCATTACGCACAGTAAGGTTTTCGACTGACAATGTGAAGGACTAGGCAACAAAGCGCGCTCGGTGGGTTGACGTCAGCGGAATAGGAATCTGAGACATATGAAACTGAATACACTTGTTCCACTGGTACTTGTGCTGGCACTGGCAATGGTGGCCGCAGTTGTAGCGTCACCGCCGCAGCAAACGGATTTTGAAAAAACGGCCACTATGCTAATCCTGAACGCCACTGCTACAGCGAATGCGATTGATCCCGGAACCCGAACACAACAGGCAGAAAATTACCTCGCTACCAGACAGATATGGGATACGACACGCACCGCAATTGTTAAAGCTGGCGAGACAGGAAGCGAGACACGCACTGCTGTGGCCGTTACCAGAGATCCGCTT
>JBCCQC010000516.1:0-4025 GCA_039024535.1 Chloroflexota bacterium | reverse complement strand
GCTCAACAGCGTATCGCGCAGGCCATTGGTGCCGGCTTTCAGCGTTTCTTCGCGCTGGATAACGGCCAGCAATGTGAGGGCCTTCTCACAGGTCGGGTCATAGTGCAGAGCATGGGCAAGCTGCTTTTTCGCCATCAGGTTGTTCGGGGCCAGTTTAGCAGCCATGTAGTGTGCCTCCGCAGATGGTTGTTCTTTGAGTACCTTCTGCAACAAAATCAGGGCTTCGCGCTGGTTGCCGCTGTTCAGTGCTACTTTCACTGCTCTAAGTGTTGCCATCTGTCGCTCCAATCGAATATTACTTAACGTTTCGACAATTATAGGCACGCTTCAAACACGAAGTCAACATTTCTCTAACGTGAAATCGTTATCAGCAGGAAAATCAATAGCTTACTGGTTAGAAAAAACAAACAACACGCTTAGGACATCGCTTACCGCGACCACGCCGTCGGGACACGATCCCAGCGGTGTTTGCGCAGTTCTGCCATCAGTTCGTCAGATAGCGGCTGACCGTCACTTACGTTCAGGTTCATCTCAACATGCTTCGGGCGGCGCATCCCCGGAATGATGGTGCTTACTGTGTCGTTTTGCAGGATAAACCGCAGGGCCATCTCTGGCAGCGTCATGCCCTCTGGCACCAGTTCCTTGAGCGCATCGGCGCGGTCTACGGACTCGTGCAGGTTCTCCGGCACGAAGTAGAGGTTGCGCCAGTCGCCCTCCTCGAACGTGGTATCTTTTGTGTAGCGACCGGTAAGCGTACCTTCGTCAAACGGCACACGAGCGATCACGGCCACGTTCATTTCCTCACATAACGGGAATAGTTCGTCTTCCGGGGCCTGGTCGAAGATATTGTAAATCACCTGTACACTGTCAATCAGCCCGGTTTTAATCGCTTTTATGCCATTCCACGGCTCCCAGCGGTTCACGCTGATGCCAATGCCCTCTATCAAGCCCTCACTTTTGAGGTCTTCTACGGCACGCATCCAGCGTTCGTCCTCGGCCCAGTCATCCTCCCACACATGGAACTGTTGCAAGTCCAGCTTGATGACGCCGAGGTTGGCAATGCTTTTCTCGGTATATTCGCGGATGTGCTCCGGCGGGAAGCATTCGTCCAGCGTGTAGCCCCGTTTTGACGGCCACTTGAAATTTTTCGGTGGGATTTTGGTGGCAACGTACATCTTTTTATCCGGGCGTTCCCAGCTTACTTTTTTGTACAGCCCCTCGCTGTGGCCGGAATTGTAGGCCCATGCGGTGTCGTAGAAGTTGCAGTCCATATCTACTGCCATGTGCAGCGACGTATTAGCCTCTGCATCAGTAGAGCCTTTCCAGTCGCCACCCATGCCCCACATACCATAACCCACTTCGCTCACTTCCCAGCCCAGCCGCCCGAACGTCCGGTATTGCATCGTCAAATCTCCTGCATTTTCAAAAACCTGTTCACTACACATGCAGTTTATCGCAAATTCGGTTGGTTCCGGGTAAGGATGCTCTATCCCGGTCGCTATTCGCATTTCTGCCGGGAGCGCGTAAAATATAGATGAATTGTTCATGAGAAGATGCCCTCAGCCTATGCGTGATAAACGTCGTGTTGAAGACCTGAGTATAGAAGAACTGGAGCAGGTGCTGGCCCTGCGCCGCCGCGAAGAACGTATGAAGCGCGTGGAACGCATGAAGCGCAACGGGCGCGTGATTGAGACAGCAGCGCCACCGAAAGCCGTTCCCGCCCCGGCACAGCCATCTGCGCCGCAGCCAGCAGAACGCAAACCGGCCCCCGCAAAAAAGCCGCGCCCGCGCATTACGTCAACTGGCGTGCAGTTTGTAGACGAAGACGGCACGATGCACCCTGTACGGGCACAGCGCAAGCCACGCACACAGCCCAGAGCGCAGGCCCCGGCAGATGGCCACGCGAAGAAAGCCGCGAAGCGCGTGACGAACAGCATTCTGCTGCTGGTAGAAGTCGCGGCTGTGATTGGTCTGGTGTATCTGGGGTTCGAACTGATAACGGGCATCCGCGTGCTGGAAGACCAGACCGCCGAAGCGCAGCAGGAGATTGAAGCGGTGCGGGCGGCCTCTGTGCCCACGCTGGCCCCCACGCCGGTACTCTCGCTGGACCAGGTGGTGCTGCCGGGTGGTCACAAGTTTGTGGAGGGGCAAACACCCACGCTGAATATTGACGAAATCCCGGAAAATGTCCGTTTCGCCGTCGCTGACCAGATTCTGCGCCCGGTGATTGAGCGCCCACCGGCCACAGATGAAACGCCGCTACGCCTGACGGTGCCCAAACTGAACATTGACCAGACGATTGTGCAGGGCGCAGACTGGGAGGCGCTGAAGCAGGGGGTGGGCTACATCCTCAACGGGGTGACGCCCTCTGCACCGACCGGCACAGTAGCGCTGACAGCGCATAACGACATCTACGGCGAGTTGTTCAAAAACATTGACCAGCTAGAACCCGGCGACCAGTTCCAGGTGCAGACGCGCGAACAGGTCTACCTGTACGAAATCACCGGGACAGAGGTAGTAGACCCCACAGACGTACATGTGCTGAATGATGTGGGCAGGCCGCAGGCCATTCTCATCTCATGCTATCCGTACCGGGTGAACACGCAGCGCATTGTAGTTTACGCCGACCGCGTGGATACATAACGGGACGGGGCATGGTGTGCGCCATGCCCCGAGCAAATTTACCCGCCGATGGTGTTAAAACCGGACTGTTCCGGCGGGGTGATTTCGCGCTCTATGGTGATCTGTGTAGCGTCGGCGTCTTCGGCTGCCGTCACCGGGATTTCTACGGCGAAACGCTCAATGAAGCACAGCGACTCGTTCACAGCCTCGCAGTAGTACACGTCAAATGAACCGAACAACGTTTCCTCGCCTTCGGTGAATGTGGCCGGGATAGCCAGTTCGACTTCCTCAATCGTGTATTCGTCGGCGTCCAGTTCAATGCCATCAGAGGCGCTCACCGCCGCCAGTGACGGGGCCAGATCGTTGATTTTGTAGCCTTCTGGCAGCAGCAGGTTCAGTACAATTTCGCCTTCCCCGGCTGTGACTGTTTGCGCGTCCAGTGTTTCGGCCCCGGCGAACTCATTACCGGCAACCACAGTAGCACGCCCGTTAATCTGGAGCGCTTCCGGGTTCGGGAAGGTTACGGTACTGACCGTGCTTTCAGCCAGGTCAATCACGCGGATGGCGTGGTTATTCGTATCCGCGACGTACAGCACATCCCCTACCAGATCAAGGCCGCCGGGTTCGTTAAATAGTGCTTCGTTCAGGATGCCATCGGCAAAACCGGGCACATCACCACCCGCCAGCGTCTCCGTCACCCGTTCGGCAGAGCCATCATCCACGACTTTGATTTTGCTGTTGTAAGTATCCGCAATATAAACCGTGCCTGTGCCGTCGCCATCCACGCCCAGCGCGTGCTGCAAACGGTTTTCACCCAGCGGCCCGTCAATATCGCCGTAGTCGAACAGGCTGTTTTCTGTGGTGCCGCTCACCACGCGCACTTCATCTGCCGGAATGTTGCCCACGCGAATGGTGCTGCTTTCGCTGTCTGCGAAGTAGAGCAGGCCATCGTCGTAGTAAAGGCCGCTGGGCTGTGCCAGTTCGGATGTAAGCAGCGTTTCATTAAGCTGTGCCTCGCGCCCGTTGCCGATGGTATAGCTGAGCGTCATGATGGTTAGATCCATTTCCCAGATCTGGTGGGTACCCGCGCTGGCGATGTAGAGCGTATCATCCTCGCCGAATTCCACGTCCCACGGGCTGCGCAGGTCAGTTGCCAGCGCGGGGAAGGTGGAGGCACGCGGCACAGTGCGCCCCTGCCGACCGGTTCCGGCAATGGTTTCTACGGTTTGCGCGTCCAGATCAACGGCGCGGATAGTGTGATTAAACGTATCGGCGACGTACAGCACATTATCGCGCAGCGCCATGCCCTGCGGCTTGTAAAACTGTGCCGTGTCGTAGTCGCCATTTTCAAAACCCTGTGCCCCGGTACCGATCACGTCCAGCACCTCGTAAGTATCCAGCGC
>JBCCQC010000515.1:0-4028 GCA_039024535.1 Chloroflexota bacterium | reverse complement strand
GTTCACGCAGCAGCAGGAGATTGCCCCATGCGCATTCAATTTGACTATGGCTGGTTCAACGACGAAAAAACCGTAATTCGCTACGCCGCCCGCGATAACTGGACATGGAAAGACTACCATTCCGTGGTGCATGTGAGCCTGTACGCGGTGCAGAGCCAGCAACATCCCGTGCATGTCCTCATCGACTTCTCCACCGGCCACCGCGACCGCTTCCCGTCCGGGATTGCCGCGCACGCCCGCACCTTCGGCAAAAAACTGGCCCCGAACTTTACCGGCAAGGCTATCATCATTGGTGTGCCGGAGGACGCGTTGCAAAAGATCGGTGTGGCGCAGAGCCGCGTGTTACAGGCCACAGATGGTGAGGCGCATTTCGTGGACGATGAGGACGCAGCACGCGCTCTGCTGGAAAGCTGGAGCTATGCGAAGAGTGATGCGACAAATCTAGCCAACGACAGCGCCAGAGATAATTTGGCAGATTGGCTAGAAATGATTGTCACAAAAATCCGGCAGACCTTTGCCTTAGATTCAGCTGAATCGCTTTATGGTGACTCTGGCGAAGCATCAATTATGGGGAATATTGATATACTGCTCACGCTTTGTCGTCATTACAATGCGCATCCTACCATCCGTGACGTGGAAGAGGTCAGAAAATGGAAAGAGGACTATCTCAAGACATACGACCGTACAGTGGGGACGGGAATGTATGGAGTCTCAAAAGAATTTATTGCAGAACGGCGCACGGTAATTCAATCGACCTTTGATGATCTGATTGAACTGGTTGAAGACATGAATCCGTGGTGAGTCATAAAATTTACGCACAACACTGTGTTTTTTACATGCCACCCTATAAGATGTGCGCACAATTAACCGAACAGACCCATAAGCGACAACATTCATGGCCGATACCCACGAACTTGACATTATCATTCCCGTCTTCAACGAGGGCGAAAACATCACCCGCGTGCTGGACGCGCTACACGCCGCTATCCAGCAGCACAGTTACCGCGTGCTCATCTGCTACGACTTCCCGGAAGATACTACACTCGCCGCCCTGGACGCCTACGATAACCCCGGCGTTGATATTGAGCGCGTGCTGAATCCGGGACGCGGCCCACATGCCGCTGTACTCGCAGGCTTTGAGGCCAGCACCGCCCCGGCGGTATTCGTTTTCCCCGCCGACGACGATTACAACCCGCCCATCATTGACAGCATGGTGGATATGATGCAAAACGGCTGCGAAATCGTCTGTGCCAGCCGCTTTATGAAGGGCGGCAAAATGGTGGATTGCCCGTGGCTGAAAGCGCTGCTGGTGCGGTCATCGGCGTGGGTGCTGCACCACATCGCCCGCATCCCCACCCACGACCCCTCTAACGGCCTGCGCATGTTCTCCCGCCGCGTGATTGAGACCATCGAAATTGAATCCACCGAGGGCTTTACCTACAGCATTGAATTGCTGGTGAAAACTAACCGGCTTGGCTGGCGCATCTGTGAGCGCCCCGCAGAGTGGTATGAGCGCGGTGTGGGCGAGGGGCAGTCCAACTTCAAGGTATTGAAGTGGCTCCCCGCGTATCTGAGGTGGTTCTGGTATGCATTCGCCACCAACGTGCTTGTCATGCACCCGAACACGGTTCCACTGCGCGAAAACGCTGCACAGTAGGGCATGGCACGCCATGCCCCTACCAGACCCCTTAAAAGCATTGAATGGCGCGGTTTCCCTGCTAACGACCGTTCCCACACCGCAGTTTTACCCGGATGAACCGGGCCGCGCCTATGCATTTTTCCCGCTGGTGGGCGTATTGATCGGTCTGGCGCTGTGGGGAGCCATCGCGCTGCTGCAACTATTTTTCCCGGCAGATGTCGCCGCGTTTGGTGGGCTGGCACTGTGGGTACTCCTTACCGGCGGCCTGCACATGGACGGCTTCGGTGATAGCTGCGATGGACTGTTCGCCACGGTGGAACCTGCCCGCCGCCTCGAAATCATGAAAGACCCGCGCACGGGCACATGGGCCGTCCTCGGCCTGGTTCTGCTTCTGCTGGGCAAGTGGAATGCGCTGCGGTTTGCGCCGCTGGCCGCACTGCCGCTGGTAACGGGCATGGCCCGCTGGGTGATGGTACTGGCGGCGGGCAATTTTCCATACGCGCGGCAAACTGGCATGGGCGCGTACTTCAGCGGTGGGCTGGGGCGGGTGCAGTTGCTCACGGCAACTGTAACCGCACTGATGCTGGTTGCGGTTTATTCGCGTTATGCGATCGCAATGGGCATAGTGCTGGTAACTGTGAGTATCGTGGCGGGTTGGGCCTCGCGGCGGCTGGGGGGTGGCCTCACGGGGGATGTGTACGGTGCGCTGTGTGAACTGACAGAACTGCTGCTGTTGCTGGCGATCTCTACGCAAAATTAACAATAGTTTCCCCTATGGGCCATGCTATAATGCCCGCGCGTTTCTGAACATGAAGACAGGAAAAACAAACCATGCAGGCAACCCCACACGCTACCACCGCACCACAATCCCGGCAGGAAGAAAACCTGACGCTCTCGGTCATCATTCCGTGCTACAACGAGGTTACGACACTGCGTGAGGTGCTGGATGTGGTGAAGCAGCAGGCGGTTGTAAACGAAATTGTCATCGTGGACGACGGCTCTACAGATGGCACCCGCGACGTACTGGCCGAAATTGAGGCCGAACAGGATCCGATGGTAAAAGTGGTTTACCACGAGGTGAACCAGGGCAAGGGCGCTGCACTTGTGACGGGGTTCCAGCACGCCACCAGCGATGTGTTTATTATCCAGGACGCTGATCTTGAGTATGACCCGGAAGAATACGTCAAACTGCTGGAACACATCCGCAAGGGGCACAGCGCGGTAGTGTACGGGTCGCGCTTCCTCGGTGGGCCGCGCAAGGCCATGTACTTCTGGAATATGATCGCCAACAAGTCACTGACGCTGGCAACCAACGTGCTCTACAACTCCATCCTCAGCGATATGGAAACCTGCTACAAGATGTTCCGCCGCGAAATCGTGGAAGGCATGAAGATCAACGCCCGTGGTTTTGAGTTCGAGCCGGAATTTACCGCGAAAATTCTGAAGCAGGGGATTTTCATCTACGAAGTGCCCATCAGCTACAACGGGCGTGAGTGGCACGAGGGCAAGAAGATCAAGTGGACGGACGCGCCCATCGCGCTATGGACGCTGCTGAAATACCGCTTTGTGGATTAACTCAAGCATCGGGGTTGCACGGTTCATGTGCCGTGCAGCATAGCGACCACTGCACCCTTTACATCGGTATCCGTGAGCAACTGCCGGTTTACGGTAATCGCATCCACACCAATGCTCACGGCCTCGCGCACATCCTCTATCGTCTGTAGCGGGTTGCAAATCATCACCCGCTGCCCGCCGGGGATCATCTCACGCAGGTGCCGCACAAAATCGAGGTCAATCGTGTGATCCAGCGGTGAACGCCCGCCCAGGCCAATGACCTGCGGCGACCATGTACACGCCTCTTCGATTTGCGCTTTATCAAACACCGTCACAACAGCAGTCATGCGGTTGCGATGCACGGCAGATGTCAAATTGCGCAGCTTCGACGCCGTGACAATTCCGGAAGTCAGCACTACCACGGACGCCCCCCCCGCACGCGCCTCTACCACATGATACTCGTCCAGCACATAGTCCTGGCTGATGATGGGCGTTTGCGAGTGCTGCATGGCTTCATTTACCAGTGTAATATCGGCAAGGCCGTTGCGCTCGATAACCGTATCGGTAAATATAGAAATGGCATCGGCACCGGAAGCCACATACTGGTTGGCCTGCATCACCGGGTCATAGCGCGTGGAAAGCAACCCGGTCATGGGCATCTGATAGCGGATTTGCCCGACGATAGCCGTGTAGTTGCCTACATGTGTGAGGAATGGAATCGGGCGGCTTTGCATACTGGCGACTGCCCGCAGCGCCTCCAGAGAGGTTTTTTGCTTGCGTTCTTTCAGTTGTTTCTGCTTCGCTTCGATTACTGCGTCCACGCGGCCAGCCCATC
>JBCCQC010000514.1:0-4045 GCA_039024535.1 Chloroflexota bacterium | reverse complement strand
GATATGGGGTAATTCCACGGCGTGATGGCACCCACGACACCGTATGGGTGATGAGAGATAAAGCCCAGTGAGTCACGCGACGTGGGCACCAGATCGCCGCCTTCTTTGTCCGCTTCATTCTACCCGACAGGAATATTCAAATGGCCTCTTATGAATTAATAAAACAACTTTACAAAGATAACCGTCAGACATTTACATTTAATTGTCAAATATCACAAAATCATCTAGACAATTTAACCAATAAAGACACTTTGTTGACATTGCCCTGTAATCAAATGTGCTTGATGTTTACAGGGTATGTCTTCAGAAAAAGAGGGTCAAGGTGGCACGTAGAGGTTTTTATGGTTGCGTATAGTTTAACTGGCCGAGCACGGGAAATTGCACGGGCGTCCCATCGGATGTGGTGGCCTGCCAGTCTACCGCCCCGGTGTTTGCATCCAGCAGCACCACCAGAATATCGTATGTCACGCCCGGTTCCGGCGGGGAGCCACCAAACAGTGAATCGCCCACGGGCATATCGACCGCCTCGCAGAATAGATCGCCGGGCTGCCACAGCGTGCTGTTGTACTTGCCCAGCCCGTGAATGGTGGTGCGGTTGGCGGCCTGTACGCCGTCTTTTACATAGCGCACGGCATATGCCGCGAGTCGGTCGGTGGGTTGCAGCACCTCCCAGCACAGCGTGATCTGATCGTCATCGGTGAAGGTGTCGCCGTTGTGCGCGTAGCCGAGTAACCGCACCGTGTCGTCAAAATCAAACGTTGGCCCCTGTAGTGGTGGTACATCTGCGCGTGAAATCAGGGTCGGGGTGTAGGCCGCGTGCAGGCTCACAAATGTAAACACGCCCCCCGTCAGCATAAACACACCCACCGTCACAGCCCGCAGCGCAAATCCGAGGCGCGGGAACCGTGCTACTATGGTCGCCAGCCCTGCCGTGATCGCAATCGTCAGCGAAATGTGCGCCGGGAGAATCAGGCGGCCCGTGCTATCGAACACGGTGCGGTACCACACCAGAAACCCACTGAACACGGCTATCCACAGCACACCGAGCACCACCGCATATTTGACCCCCATCCCCAACCCTTCCCCCGTTAACAGGGGAAGGGAGCTTATACGCCTCTTTGAGTTTATCGCGTTGAAGTCCCCTCCCTGCTGGCGGGGAGGGGATACAGGGGTGGGGTTAATTGCAAAAACATACCCTGCCAGCGAAACAAGTACAATTCCAGAGAGCGCCACATACGTCACGCGGCCCATGTACACGGTTGCGTAGCCCAGCAGCGCCATATACGTTGCGAATACATCCGGCATGGTGCGCAGTGTGACCCCCCAGCTTAACGGCGGGTCGTAGCGCAGCGTGGGATGCACATGCGTCCCTGTCCCTGTCGGATCGCCATACACCACCAGTCCCCACAGCGCCCACACACCCGCCGTCAGCGCAATCGGCACCGCGATAATCACGCCCGAAACGAATATACGTCTGGCGGTAGGGGCATGGTATGCCATGCCCCCGCTGCACTCTCTACAGGCAACAAATGCCACGGCCACCGCCACAGATGGAGCCACCAGCAGCACACTGACTTTTGCCAGTGCGCCCAGCCCCACCAGCACGCCAATCACCAGCAGGCGCGGCACGGTGATGCCCCGGTTGAGCAGATGCAGGGTGCGCCACATTACCAGCGTGGTAAATGCAATGGCCGCGCTGTCGTTGGTGAAGTATGCCGCGATGTGGAAGTGTGTGGGCGTAAACGCAAACACTGCCGCTGCCGTCAATTGCCACACACGCCGCTGGAAAATTTCCCCGGCTGCGAGATACGCCCCGATAACCCCCGCCGCCCCGAACATCACAGACACCAGCCGCGCAATATGAACCCCCGTGCGTAAACCTTCCGGCGTCGGGACGGTTGCCAGTGGCAGAAAGTTCATGTTGTTATCGTCGCGTCGGGTCGGGTTCGGTGTGAGCGCCCACGGATTGTCTGTGACTTCAAAAAAATGTGTAAAAGTTGCGTCACAGCCGGGGTTTGGAACCCGCGTTACATCCAGCAGCAGGGCGGCCAGCACATAGGTCAGTGGGGGTTGGCCGCTTTGCTGGCGCGTGCAGCTTTCCAGATAGTTTTCGCGCACGGGCAGGGCGCGGTTTTCGCGCAGGTATGCTACATATGCGATGTGCAGCGGTTCGTCGCTGCCCTCGCCAATGGGGAAGGTGAGCGACTGGGTAATGGTTGCGGCAATGAACAGCGCCAGCAAGAGCACAAAACGGCTGTGCATGTGAGGTTCCTCTGGTCTGAAAGGCAGCGGCGCATTGTAGCACGAACAGGCGTTGTTTTCTCGTTTGGATTGGCTGCGGGAATGTGCGCGGTTGTAACGGTTGTGGTATCCTTACCAGCATATTTCCGGCGTATAGTGCGATAGCGTGGATGACCTATGTCAATGATTGGACGCAAGTTCATTAACCGTTATGAAATTACCGGACACCTCGGCGAAGGCTCCACGGCGACGGTGTACCTGGCCCGTGATACGCGGCTGGGCCGCGAGGTGGCGCTGAAAATTTTGCTGCCCCATGTGCAGGAATCCGCCCGGATGCGCTTCTTCCAGGAGGCCAAAGCTGCTGCACAGCTCAACCACCCGAACATCATGGCCCTGTACGATTCTGCCGAAGATCACGGGTATCACTTCCTCGTGGTGGAGTATGTCGATGGTGAGTCGCTGACGAACTTTGTGCCGTCTTCTATTGAGAAGGTTGTTGACCTGGGGACGCAGATTGCCCGCGCCCTGCACTACGCCCATGAAAATGGTGTGATCCACCGCGATATTAAACCGGCCAATATTCAGGTTAACCCGGAAGGCCAGGTGAAAATTATGGATCTGGGGCTGGCACTGCCGCGTGAGGCCAAGCGGGTAACGGCCCACGGCATGGTGATCGGCACCCCTGCGTATCTCTCGCCAGAGCAGGCACAGGGCCTCAAACTAGACCGCCGCACAGACATATACAGCCTTGGCATTGTGCTGTTCGAGATGGCGACCGGCGAACTGCCATTTAATGCCGATGACATCGGTGCGCTGCTGCTGCAACAGGTGAAGCAGGCTCCGCCGAAACCCAGCTCAATGGATCCGAATATCCCGATGGCGCTGGAAAATATCATTCTGCGGTCACTGGAAAAGAAGCCCGACCGCCGTTACCAGACGGCTGAGGCGCTGGCCGGGGCGCTGGAAGCCGTGGTGGATGTACCGGCGGGGGCCGGGATTGAGGCCCGCCGCACAGCTACGGTACAGTTCAAGCGGCGCACCATCCGCGTGATGCTGGCTGATGACCATAACGTGCTGCGTAAGACGCTCACGTCTTTTCTGGAACAGCGTGAGGACATTGTGGTCGTAGGCGAGGCCGATAACGGCGAGGCGGCTTTGAACCAGGTGACGGCGTTGCTGCCGGATGTGCTTATACTCGACCTGAACATGCCGGGGATGGGCGGCCTAGAAGTGTTGCCGAAGGTCAAGCAGGAAGCCCCCAGCGTGAAGGTGCTGGTGCTCACGGGACGTGAGGAAGACTGGTACATTGTGCAGGCGCTGAGTGCGGGAGCCAACGGTTACCTGATGAAAAGCGGTGACGAGGCTGAATTGATAGACGGCATCCTGCAGGTGATGCAGGGGCAGCTTGTACTGGGTGCGGGCGTGCCAGAGCGTATGGTGGACGGGATGATTGGCAAGAAGACCAACCCCGGTGCGTCGCTAACGGAAGGCGAACGCCAGGTGCTGCTGTATGTGGCGGCAGGCTACGAGAACGACGAGATTTCCCGTAAAATTTCTATGCCGCTGCCCACGCTGATTGAAACGCTGGCACAGTCCATGAACAAGCTGAAGGCTAAAGACCGTCACGCTGCCGCGCTGAAGGCGCTGCGCGAGGGATTTATTTCTCTGGATGACCTGCACGAACTGTAGCCCCTCCTGAAAGGGACGTTACGCACAACGTCCCTGCAAAAATATCATTTGCTCAACGCTTTATATTGCACAACTTCCACTTTGACGACTGCAACGGATAGCCTTGCTGCCAGTG
>JBCCQC010000513.1:0-4056 GCA_039024535.1 Chloroflexota bacterium | reverse complement strand
GACCTGATGATGGCGAACCCGGAGGAAACCGAACATCACCTGACGCGGCTGGCACAGATGGCCCGTGCTGTGGGGATGCACCTGCTGGTAGCGACGCAGCGCCCGTCTGTGGATGTGCTGACGGGTATCATCAAGGCGAACTTCCCCGGAAGGATGGCGTTTTCGGTGGCTTCCGGTGTGGACAGCCGCGTGATTCTGGATGCCATTGGTGCGGAGACGCTGCTGGGTATGGGGGACATGCTGTTTCTGTCGAACGATGCGAGTGGGCCGAAACGCTTGCAGGGCTGCTTTGTGGGCGATGATGAGGTGCGCAGCGTGGTGAACTACTGGCGGCAGTGGGGTGTGGAGAAGCGTGAAAAGGGCGAGGAAGATGCGTTCCGCAGTGTGCCGTGGGAAAAGACGCTCACCAAACTGGAATTGCTCTCACAGACGGACGACCTGCTGGAAGACGCATTGCAGGCGGTGGTGCAGTCGCAGATGGCGTCCGCAACGATGCTGCAAAAACACCTCAACATCGGGTTCCCGCGTGCCTCGCGTATTATGGACTTGCTGCACGAACTGGGAGCGATTGGCCCACCGGAACCGGGCGGCAAGATGCGCAAGGTGCTCATCTCGTCCTATCGGAAAGACCCGATGCGCGAACTCATTGACCGGCGCAAAAAGCAGGAACAGGCCCGTAAGCGAATGGAAGCCCGCGAAGCGCGTGCAAAAGCGCCACAGCCCGAGTATTACGATGAAGACGATGATCTGGATGATTTTGAGGACACCGAATAGACCGCGTTATTGTGCGGCCAGCCATGCTCCGATGTCATCATCAATTGTGGTGATGCTCAGCGGGCCAATCCAGAATTGTACGGTTTCGCCGTCTGGGTCTACCAGCACGTAGCGTGTGCGCGGCACAATGTTGAACTGCTCTCGTAATGGGAGCGTTGCAGGGTCATCTACATTTAACAGGATGAACTGAATCTCATCGCCGTATGCTGCCTCCAGCCTATCCACGATAGGCTCATTTGCGCGTCAGGTGGGTCACCAATCGGCGTAGGAGTGCAGGAACGCGGCTTTACCGGGTTGGAGTGCTATCCCTGCCGGGATAGCTGTTGGTGGCAGGGCTGTCGCTGTGGCAATGACGGACGGTGATGCAGGGTTGGCAGGTATAGCCGTATCCGGCTGTGTGGGGGCAACAGTTGGGGCAACTGCGCTGCCACACGCCGCTGCGAGTATTGCTATGAAGCTGTTGAGTATTGCCAGCCACTTACGCACGAGAAATTTCCTGCTTGAATTTATCCACGCAAAATGTAACACGAATCCGTGTTTTGCTGGATGAGAACTTCATCAGGGTAGAACCGACCGGGCTAGAACAGCCCCAACTGCTGCATTCCGCTGTCTTCTACCGGCACAATGTTTTCCGGGGAGTCGTTGGCTGGTTTGTTGACCACGGTAGATACCGGGTACACGTCCATTGCATCGGACGGGAAGGGCTTCATCAGGGCACGTTTTGCTGTTTCATTGTCACTCTGTAACCACGTAGTGTAATCTTCCGGCTGCAAGATCACCGGCATCCGGTGGTGGATGTCCTTCGTTTTCTCGTTGGAATCCGTGGTCAGGATGGTTGCCGAGCGAATTTCGCTGCCATCTGGCGCGTGCCACACTTCCCACAGGCCGGCGAACGCAAACAGTTTGTGCTCGTTGAGGAAGATGTACATTGGTGTTTTGTTTTTCTTATCCGTCACTTTCCACTCGTAGTAGCCATCTGCCGGGATGAGACAGCGCCGATATTTGAATGGATCACGGAAAGAGGGTTTCTGGTGGGCGGTTTCTGACCGGGCGTTAATCATCTTATAGGCGATGTTCGGGTCTTTTGCCCAGTGTGGTACCAGCCCCCACGAGTGATAGCTGATCTGTTCTGGCTGGTCGTTGGTGATGATTGCCAGCGGTTGTGAGGGTGCGATGTTGTAGCGTGGCTTCAGATCGGGCGTGCTATCCAGCCCCAGCGCAAGCTGCACCGCGTTGCCGTCTGCCGTGAGCGTGAAACGTCCGCACATTTATTTGTTCCTTGGTCTATCGGGTTTGCCCAGTTCGGCAATCTGCCGGACGGCGGCCAGCAGTGCCAGCATGAGGCCCATAATTTCCATTGTGTTGACCTTCGGGGGTGTGCCGTCGTTGCGCTCGGCGTGTTCGCGGGCGGCGCTGGTATAAAAATACCCGGCGATGATCCCGAAAAGGGTGCCAATTGCCGTCCACAGCAGGTAGGCACGTACACGCCAGTTCATCTGCGGGGGGGGCTGTTGTTCGTTATCCGTCATGTTTTTTTCCTTCCGTCTCGTCCGCTTGCTTGAACGTGTTGTCCATGAATGCTTCTGCCGGGGCCAGTTTTACACGGGCTTCCAGCGCACGTCTGTCAATTTCGGTGGTGATCTGTACGGTTCTGTCAGTGATGTTGTGGGTGAGGCGATGTAACCGGCGTAGCTGCCGTGCCGAGGCTTTGTTGGCCGCGCCCATGCCGAACGCAGCAATCATCAGCAGGATGTAAACTGGCATCAGGCAGAGGGTCATGGGCAGCAGCACCAGCAGAATCACCAGCGCGTCACTAACCATTGAAAGCTGTGGCGGTGTGAGCAGCAGCAGTGAGAGTACAGACGCCAGCAGCCCGAAAAATCCCAGCCACATCGGGAGCGTGATACCGCGCAGCGACTGCCAGCGATGCAGCCGTGTGGATTCCGCTATAGATTCATCGGCGGTGGGGGGCTGTGGTGCTGCTTCTGGCTGATCCGTCATGGTGATTCCGTCTATGGTTGAAAGCGCAGTTATTGTACCGCACATGGGGTCGGTTGTGTATAATCGCGCCAATTTGAGATGAATACATGGAGGCGCTATGTCGCACATCACGATCAACCCCACCGTTATGGATGCGCTGGAAACCGGAAAACCTGTTGTGGCGCTGGAATCCACGCTGATAACGCATGGCCTGCCCTACCCGGATAACGTCAACACAGCCCTTGCAATGGAGAGCGCCGTGCGCGAGTCTGGCGCTATCCCGGCGACGATTGCTGTGCTGAAGGGTGAGATTACAGTGGGTATCACGCCGGGGGATGTGGAGCGCCTGGGCAGTATTACCGATGGCAGTGTGCGCAAATGCAGCCGCCGTGATTTTCCGATTGCGGTCGGGCTGAAGGAAGATGGTGCCACGACGGTTGCCGGGACGATGATGGTGGCGAATATGGCGGGGATTCATGTGTTTGCGACCGGGGGTATTGGCGGGGTGCATCGCGGCCACCCGTTTGATGTCTCGGCAGATTTGATTGAACTGGGGCGCACGCCGGTTGCGGTGGTTTCGTCCGGTGCAAAGTCGATCCTGGATTTGCCGCTGACGCTGGAAACGCTGGAAACGCAGGGTGTGCCGGTGATTGGCTATGGTGTGGACTCGCTGCCGATGTTCTATACGCGGGAGAGCGGCCTGCCGATAGATGCGCGTGTGGATACGCCGGAGCAGGCGGCGAGTATTATTGCGGCGGCACTGCATCTGCGTGTGCAGAACGGGATGCTGTTCGGGGTGCCGGTACCGGAGGATGTGGCGCTGCCGAATGACGTAGCCGAGGCCGCGATTGCACAGGCGACACGGGAAGCCGACGAGCAGGGTATCAGTGGCAAGGAGGTGACGCCGTTTGTGCTGGGGCGGGTGAAGGAGTTGACGAACGGTGTATCCATGACGGCGAATACGGCTCTGCTGGAAAATAATGCGCGTGTGGGCGGTCAGATTGCTGTGGCGCTCTCACATGAGTTAAGTCACCCCGTAGGGATGCCGTAGTTATCGCGTAGCACGCCCGTGGGAGTATTCGGTGTGGTGACGGGATATGGTTTCTTTCATGTAACCGGTGAAAGGAACCGTCCCGATGCCTCGAATACTTATCGTGCTCCTGTTCTGCATGGCGGGGCCTGCGCTTGTCCGTGCGAATGACATCTTCGGCACTGAGCCGCCCCTGCGCAATAACATTATCCTCACTGTAGATGACTGTATCCACGAGGCCAATATCCGGCAGATGCACGATCTCATTCGGG
>JBCCQC010000512.1:0-4065 GCA_039024535.1 Chloroflexota bacterium | reverse complement strand
TGCTGAACAACTCATATCGCCTGATCGCCCTGATTACCGTGCTGATCCTCACGGTTGTTGTGCTGCCTGCCCGCGCCCAGGACGATGGCCGCCTGGACAATGGCTGCCTGCCCCCGGTGTCACTGCCCATCGGCTCAATTTCTACACTGGTGGGCGGCGTGTATGTGCGGGCGTTGCCGAACATCAACTCTGGCATCGTGTCCTACGCGCCAGATCGTATTGGCGTGCGCGTGCTGGATGGGCCGGTGTGCGCCAATGGCTTTAACTGGTGGCTGATCGAGCGGCAGTTTGAGGAGCCAACGTTTTTAGGCTGGGCGGCAGATGCTGTACCGGGCAAGGTGTTCCTCATTCCGCCGCAGGGCATCCCCCCGAAGGACTGCCCACCCCCGCTGGCACTGGTACCGGGGCAGGCGATTGAAACGTTCGACGGCGTGAAAGTGCGCGAAGTGCCATCGCAGAGTGGCACCGTGATTACCACAGCACTACCGGATACCAGCGCCCTCGTTGTGGGGCCAACCGCCTGCATTGAGGGGTTCAACTGGTGGCTGGTGAACATCCCCGTGGCCGGGATCATCTATCAGGGCTGGATTGTGCAGGATGTGTTCCTCAACCTGGACGACGACGACGACCTTGAAGTCTCGCCGATTATCAACCCGGCCCCGGACGCGCTCAATGACCCCGGCAGCATCCCGTGTGGGCCACCGGCTCCGTTACAGGTAGGGGCGCGGGGGCGGTTGCGCTTCAGTAACGAGCCGTTGAAGAACCTGCGTGCCGCACCAGACACAGGCGCGGCAGTGTTGGTGCAGCTACCCAACGGCATCCAACTGGAGATATTGAGCGAGGCGTTCTGCAACGAAGGCGTGAACTGGCGGCGGGTGCGCGTCTTTGGTGGGAGCGTGCAGCCGGTGGGGTGGATTGCCGAGGGTGATAATCTGGGGCGTTTCCTCGGCCCGAACAACGAAGACTATGCGCGTCCGGCACCGTAACAATGAAGCGATTCGCAAGCGTAGTAGTGCTGCTGGCCGGGGTGATTTTAATCCCGGCGTATGCACAGGACACAGACACGCTGCCCATATTGAACTTTGAGGATTACGCGGCATCAGATCGGGTGACGCTGGTTGAAACGCTGCCGATATTCTGGCTCGGTGAAGACCAGAACACGCTTTTGTATAGTGACGGCGACGAATGGATTACGGCACCATTCCCGGAAGGCTCCCGCTATAGTCTGCTGAATCCCATTGTGTACAACTATCAACAGCCAGATAGCTCTTATCTGCTATTCAGTGCCCACCCGTTCCATGCCAGTTTTACATGGCAGCATATGCCGATTGAGTTTCTATGGCGCTTCGACCCGGAAACGCAAACGATAGCAAGGCCAGAAGCATTCTGTGGGCACCTGAAACCAATTTATGGCGATGAGGGCGTGTGGGTGATTGACGAGCGTGAGGACACATCAGAAATTTACCTGTGCAATACAGAGACAGAAACCGAAATCCTGATTTCCCCTGCAATCGCCGGATTTTCCTCCGAGGCGAACACAGCGAAGCTATGCGAGTATGATTTCTTTTTTGGCCTAACACCGCCACTGCCATCCCCGGACGGACGCTATGTTGCGCTCGGAGAGTGCTTTCATAATGGCGATACCGGCTCTGTTTACGTGTATGACACGGCAACAGAAGAATTTATCCTGCTGGGCACTACACCTCACAGTCATGCGATATACACGGTTCGCTGGATGGATAACGAACGTTTCCTTGTCATGCAGGAGGGGGGAGAATATTTTGAAGAAGGCAACACTGTTTATATAGCCGATGTGAACGCATCAGCAGATTCACTGACGATGGTAGGAAAACATGCCACCATGGAATCTGTACGCGGGTTATACAGCGACGAGGATTATATCATCTCAAGTGTAACGCAATCAGAGAACACCATCACCTTTATCCGTCACTTTGTAGAAACAGGCGAATCGCAAATGCTCTACACGGCTGACTGCGATGAGCATTGCGGACGGAGATTCTTCGAGAGCAACTACGATTTCATCGAATCCCCGGAACGGGAACTCGTTCTACTGCCGTTCACAGACTTTAATGACGACGGATCTATTGACGTGACGGTAATGGAGGTTGCAAGCGGCGATAGATTGCACACGGTAACATCAAAAGAAAATGGGCCACACTGGGTCTCGGCACACACCCTGCGCACAACCGTTGACAACCGTGTGGAGTACACCACATTTACCCGTGAAGGTGATGGCTATGCCGTTACCATCGAAGTGTATGAAAAAGACTTCTACCGCTCGGATGTGAACCTCCCACCAGATTTTGTATCACCACAGCAGGGCAGCGCCCTGATCTGGATAGATGACCAGATTGGTGTGTATGACTTCGAAACCGGCGAAGAAATCCCGATTTTTGCGCCGGGAGATGATACCGTACTCGTCTTCTACAGCGATGACGATACCGGGACGATTGACGTTATTGTGGCTGGAGAGAACCTGCCGTTGGCCTACTGGCGCATCCGTGTTGAGTTTGACCAACCATAGTCTGTGCGCGTCCGGCAAATAGAAAATCTACCCACGTAATTAGATACATCGGGTGGCTTGCGCAACCACCCGCTTGCCTGCACTACTAAAATGTAACATGGTGATCGTTGTGCGGGTTTTGCTGACGGAACATCGCCTGGGTAAGGTACACACCAACCATCAGGCCGCTGGACAGCCACTTTACATCGCCAGAAAGCTGGCTGGCCGTGCAGATCAGTACGATGGTGGAGATAAGTGCAGCAAGAATGGCAATTTCAATCTGCATCTGGCGCGTCATTGTTAAACTCCTGTTAAATATGTTAACCAGGTAAGAAAATAATACGCTAATTTTGACATTTTGTTAATAAAATTCCTGTAATTTTGCCTTTTAAACTCGTAAAAACACGGGGTCACACCGCGCCACCTCTTTCTGCAACCCCGCTAATGATGAGGCTCACCGCTGATGCGACCCTGCGCAGAATGTGGCTGACAAACACACGCGCAGGTTGTCTCATTCTTTAATAATCCACTGCACAATCTTAATAAACAGAAATACTCGATGTCTGTCATTAACGCGGCAGGGGTATACTGAACCTGAATCTGGCGGAAATCGAAAAGCTAAAGAGCATGTCTGCGAACTTCTTTTCTGTCTCACATAAGACTGTATGGATTGTATCTGTCACCGCTTTGCTGGCTGTTACCTCTCTTTATGCGCAGGCCGATGAACCCGTTGATGCAGCACTGCAAAGCGCTCGCAGTTTCTCCGGTGACAACGCGGACTGGCAGCCATACACACACATATTTGCCGATGACCCGGCCAGCGCGGAGATGCTGCTGGTACCTGTGGGCACGTTCATCATGGGCAGCACGCAGACCGAAATCGACGCGGCACTGGCACAGTGCAACGCCTCCGACCCGCAAAATGACTGCAACCCCACCGAATACGACGACGAAGCCCCCGCCCACACACAGCAGATCACTGCACCGTACTGGATTGACCGGGACGAGGTGACACGCGCACAGTATGATGTGTGTGTGCAGGCCGGAGCCTGCCCGGAGCCACCCCCGTCGCGCTATTCCACAGCACCCGACCACCCCGTCAACCGCATTTCGTGGTTCCACGCACGTGATTACTGCGAATGGCGCGGCGGCAGGCTCCCTACAGAGCTTGAGTGGGAGTTTGCAGCGCGTGGCCCGGACGGGAACACCTACCCGTGGGGCGACGATGCCGACGGCAACCGGGCCAACCACTGTGATAGCCGCTGCATTGAACTGGACACATATCTGCGCCACTACAACGGCGAAAACGACGACGGGTTCGCGGCAGTGGCCCCTGTAGGCACCTATGACAACGGCTCATGGGTGGGCGCACGGGACATGGCAGGCAACATTTACGAGTGGACGGGCACGATTTACGATAGAGAACAATTCCCCTACCCGTATGTACCGGACGATGGCCGCAACGACTACGAAGACCCGGAAGCAAAGCGTGTGCTGCGCGGCGGCGGGCGCGTGAACTCATTCGTCAACCTGCGCAGCGC
>JBCCQC010000511.1:0-4065 GCA_039024535.1 Chloroflexota bacterium | reverse complement strand
TGCCGGGGCACCGCCCGGTTTATTAACAAACCGGGCGGTGCCCCGGCAAAAGTGGCCGTGGGCGTGCAGCAGCTGGGCCACCCGTGCGCGTTTATGACGCAGGTGGGCGATGACCCGTTCGGGCGCTACCTGGCCGGTGTGCTGGAAGCCGAGGGCGTGGACGTCAGCGGCATCTCCTACAGTGAAACGGCCCGGACTGCGCTGGCGTTTGTGTCGCTGGCCGAGGGCGGCGAACGCGACTTCATGTTCTACCGCCACCCTTCGGCAGACATGCTGATGACCGAAGCCGACCTCAAGCTGGAACTGATGGACGACGCGAAAATCTTTCACTTTGGCAGCATCACCCTGATTGAAGAACCGGCGCGTACCGCCACACTCAAAGCCGCGCAGTCCGCGCTGGATAAAAATTTACTCGTCAGCTACGACCCGAACCTGCGCGAGCCGCTGTGGAGCAGCAAAGACGCCGCCCGTGAGGGAATGCTGGCCGGGCTGGATTACGCGCATATCGTCAAGATCAGCGACGTGGAACTGGAATTTCTGGGCGGCAGCGTGGAAGCCCTCTGGCGCGACCGCACACAGCTCATTCTGGTCACAGCGGGGCCGGACGGCGCAACCGCCTATACCCGCAACGGCAACGTGACCGTTCCGGGCTACAGCGTGGAATCCGTGGATACAACGGGCGCTGGCGATGCGTTTGTGGCCGGGGTGCTGGTGGGCGTACTGGAGCGCGACGACTACACCGACCTCGAAACGCTGAAGGACATGCTGGCGTTTGCCAATGCCACCGGAGCCATCGCCACCACACAGCGCGGCGCTATTCCGTCGCTGCCCACCCGCGAAGCTGCCGAAGCGTTTATCAAAGCACAGGGGAAATAACCGCTGTAGGGGCTACCCACACAAATCAAAACGCCGCCCCCATGTTCGGGACGGCGCGTGGTTGCAATAATGGTGCGGTGCTGCAATAAAAGCTATTCGTTGTTCAGGTAGTCTTTCAGTTGACGGCTGCGGCGCGGGTGGCGCAGGCGGCGCAGGGCGCGTCCTTCTATCTGGCGGATGCGTTCGCGCGTCAGGCCGAACTTCTGCCCCACTTCTTCCAGCGTGTAGCTGCGGCCATCTTCTAGGCCAAAGCGCAGCCGCAAAATACGGGCTTCGCGCTCACTGAGCGTGCCCAGAATTTCCTCGATTTTCTCTTCCAGCAGGTTATGGTACATGGCCTGGGCGGGGGTTGGCTCGTCTTCGTTCTCGATGAAGCTGCCCAGTTCGCTTTCTTCGTCCTCGCCCACGGGCTGCTCCAGGCTCAGCGGCTGGTAGCTCACGCGCAGCATCCACTGGACTTTGCGCACATCCAGTTCCATTGCCTCTGCGATCTCTTCCACACCCGGCTTTTCGCCCTTTGCCTGCTCCAGTTCGCGCATCACGCGGTACATCTTGCGGATGCGGTCGCTCATGTGGACAGGCACGCGGATAGTCCGGCCCTGGTCGGCAATGGCGCGGGTAATCGTCTGGCGAATCCACCACGTTGCATAGGTGCTGAAACGGTAGCCGCGCTTATAGTCGAACTTTTCTACGGCTTTCATCAGGCCCAGGTTGCCCTCCTGGATGAGATCCAGAAACGGAACGCCCCGGTTCATATACTTTTTGGCGATGCTCACGACGAGGCGGGTGTTTGCCTTGATGATGTGCTCACGGGCGGCAATGCCGTCTTCTATGAGGAACTGCCACTCTGCAAGGTGCTTGCTGTTCGGGTTGCGCTTGAGCTTCTTCTCGGCGTCCAGTCCGGCTTCCATGCGGATCGCCAGTTCAACTTCTTCTTCCATGTTGAGCAGGGGCACCCGCGCCATCTCGCGCAGGTACAGTCCTACCGTGTCGCTGGAGGCAATCTGCCCGAGGTCGTGCGGGTCAAAGTCCGCGTTTATGTCATCGTCTTCGTCAAAGTCATCGGCGTCGAAGTCGGCATCGTCCATGTCATCGAAACTGTCTTCTATCTCCTCGACATCGGTCAGCGTATCGTCGAAGGTGGGCTGTGTCATATCGGTGTCTTCCGGGAAGTCAAAGTTCTGCATCGGGCGCTCCATCTCTCAAACTGTGATCGGTTAAGACTGGTCGTTCTGTTGTTCCAGTAGCTGCTTGAGCTTTGCCATGCGCGGGTCCAGGTGGTCGATCCCGGCGTCGTCTTCGAGGGCACGCATACGCTTGTTGCACGCCTCCACATCTTCACAGCGGATGCCGCGCGTCGTCTGGATGAGCACCTCTGCCCGGATTAACGGGGCGAGGTCTAGCTGGCCGTCATCGTGAATCTGAAACTCGGCTTCGTCTTCGCTCATCTCATTGGTGCTGGCATATAGTTCTTCTACGTGAATTTCAATCGGGCGCTCAACATGGTTGAGGCAACGAAAGCAATCGCCCTGTACGCCTACGTCCATGTCGCCCTGAATGAGGATGCCCTCTTTGGTGCGGCTGGCACGCAGCCTGCCCTGCACAAAATCCAGCGTCAGGTCGTCTGCCACGCGCACCGCAGGCAGATCCATGTCCATATCTTTGCTGATTGTCTGGCCGTCCAGCAAAAAACCGACGTTAAGCCGGAGGACGCGGGGCGGCAGATACTTTACGGGTTGTGGGGTCATATGGCGTGAACCCTCTACGATAATTGAGGAATAAAATTGTGGAAATGTTTACGAAATTCATTATAGGGGGCACAGAACGGATGCGTCAAGCAATGCGAACGAAAAATAAACCGTTTTTTGCAGATTTGTGACATTTTCTGTCACAGATTGAAGGTTACAGCGTGTATTCAGTCTGACGGAGGGATGCGGTACAGGTGTGCCCGTCCCTTTTTACCCACTTCCTCCAGCCCCTCAAACGTTGACCACTCCGCAATGAGGCGCGTCCCCGGCTTCAGTTCCGTTGTGAGCTTTTCCAGTAGCTGCTCGTTTGTGCTCTGGAGCAAATAGCAGATCACTACATCGGCATCGGCAATATCTGCCGTAAAAAAGTCGCCGCGAATCACCGTCACCTGTTCGTCCAACCGCAGGAACTTCACCACAGCCACACACCACGCATAGCGCAACGGATCCAGTTCAATGCCCACTGCACGTGCCCCATACGTCCGCGCCGCCGTGATAATCACGCGGCCATCTCCACAGCCGAGGTCATACACCACATCGCCGGGGCGTACTTCCGCCAGCGTGAGCATATTATGCACCGACCGCATACTCGCTGGTAGCCAGGGCGCCCCGCGCCAGCGCGTCCACACCACAGAAATGCAAAAAATTAAGCCAGAGAGCAAACACAGCACATCAATAATTGTCATGGGGGAGCCTCCCGGAAAAACGGCCAGCCCCACGAGTATACCGCAAGCTGGTACTACCTGAAGCCGAACGCAGCAGCCATAATAAGCACAGATAACATGAACAGAAAGTGAGCGAAACGATGGCAAAAGTACACGAACACATCACCGACGACTTTAAAACATGGATTGAAGCCCAGCCGATGTTTTTTGTCGCCAGTGCCCCCCTCAGCGCAGACGGGCACGTGAACCTCTCTCCGAAGGGCATGGACTGCCTGCGGGTGCTGGATGAACACACCGTTGCTTACCTTGACCTGACCGGCAGCGGCAACGAAACCAGCGCCCACCTGCGGGAAAACGGACGTATTACGCTGATGTGGTGCGCGTTCGAGGGGCCGCCGCGCATCCTGCGGCTGTATGGGCGCGGGCGTATCGTCCTGCCAGACACGCCAGAATGGGACGAACTCGCGCCGTTGTTTACGCTGATGCCCGGTGCCCGCCAGATTGTGGTGAACGAGGTGATGCGCGTGCAAACGTCGTGCGGGTTTGCCGTGCCGCTGATGACCTACGAAAGTGACCGTGACACGCTGATTAAATACGCCGAAAACAAAGGCCCGGATGGTATGGTGGACTATCGCAAAGAGAAAAACATGACCAGCATCGACGGGCTGCCCACGGCCTTCTGCGAATAACTGCACCGTTCGCGGGTGAGGTAAAACAGGATAATGTCTTTCCGGTAGGGGTTTGCCGGTGGCAAACCCTGGGCGAGTCACCGACTC
>JBCCQC010000510.1:0-4066 GCA_039024535.1 Chloroflexota bacterium | reverse complement strand
CGCCGAGTTACAAATAACGGGCTTCTACGTCGTGTCGTAACCACGCTGGAACCCTATCATCGTATGGCAGAGCAGATGATTCTGGCGTAGCGAACCCCGGGACGTGTTTTTAACATGTCCCCCACCACACTCTCAACCTTAACGATAGTTGAAAGCCACAAAACCCCGCCTTCACTCTGCGCTCATCCCCCCTACAGCCAGTTGTGCGCTGTGGTACAATCCCGCCCTGAAATTGAAAGATGCTTATTCCGCAATCCTCTCAAGTACAGAAGGAGGCGTTATTCAGTGATACAGGTTGAAGATCTGGTGAAAACATACGGCGGCTTCAACGCCGTCAAGGGCATCACGTTCACTGCCGAACCAGGGCAGGTGACGGGCTTCCTCGGCCCAAACGGTGCCGGGAAAACAACGACCATGCGGATGCTCACCGGCTACCTGCCGCCCACATCGGGGACGGCACTGGTCGGGGGGCATGACGTATTCGAAAACAGTATGGCCGTGCGCAAAACGGTAGGCTACCTGCCGGAAAATGTGCCGCTCTACCGGGATATGACCGCACGCGCCTACCTGCGCTACATCGGTGAAATCCGTGGTGTGCCGCGCCTGCGTAAACGTGCCGATGAAGTGCTGGATCGGGTGGGGCTGCTGGATCGCGGGAACAGCCGCATTCGTAACCTCAGTAAGGGTATGAAGCAGCGTGTGGGCCTTGCCAGCGCCCTGCTGCACGACCCGGACGTAATTATTCTGGACGAGCCGACCATCGGCCTCGACCCGCTACAGGTAGAAGAACTGCGTGACGTGGTGCGCGAACTGGGTAAAGAGCACACCGTGATGTTCAGCACGCACATCCTCAGCGAAGCCGAGCAGATTTGTGACAAGGTGGTCATTATCAATCGCGGCGAAGTCGTGGCAGAAGGTGCGCCCGCCGCACTGCGTACTGAACTGGAAAGCGGTGGCCGTGTGCTGGTACGGCTGGATGGCATTACCGACGACACACAGCTAGAAAGTGCCCGCCTGACGCTGGAAAAAATGGATGAGATCTCCCGTGCAGAAATCCAGAACGAAGCACTGGTCGTCACGCCATCGAGCGAAGACATGGATCCACGCCCGGAGATTGCCCGCACCGTTATTGAAAACGGCTGGGATTTGATGGAACTGCGTGCGCTGGCTGCCGACCTCGAAGAAATCTTCGTGGAAGTGACCCGGCGCGGCCAATCGCTACCCGATGAGAAAAACGAGGGAGGAACTGAATAATGCGTGCTATTTTCGCAGTTTACAAACGCGAGCTGTCGCTGTACTTCCGCTCGCCAATCGCCTATGCCGTGGCGTTTGCGATGTACCTGTTTATCGGGCTGCTGTTCGTCGCCAATGTGATTCAGGCCATCAACATCAACGTGCAGTCAGCGGCGCAGCAGCAGCAGTTCGGTGCTCCACAGCAGGTTGCCGCTACCGTGCTGTTTAACGCGCCAAACCTGTTCACGTTCCTCATGTTCCTCATCGGGCCGCTGCTCACCATGCGCCTGATTGCCGAGGAAAACCGCGAGGGCACGCTGGAAGTGCTGATGACGCTGCCCATGAGCGAAAGTTCGTTCATTATCGGCAAGTTCATGGCTGTGTGGACGTACTTCACGGTGATGGTGGCTGTGGTGAGTGGCGTACAGGTGGGCCTGCTGGAAATCATCGGTAACATGGACTACGGCATCTTCTGGACGAATATGCTGGGCGTGTGGCTATACGGTGGCGCAGCGCTGGCAATCTGCCTCATCTGGAGTGCCGTGACCGAAGATCAGATTGTAGCGGCGTTCCTCGGTGCGGCGACTATCCTTGTGCTGTACCTGAGCGATGCGTTTGCTATCTACATCAACAATCTGAACGCCAACGGCACCAACGAGGGCCTTGATGTGCTGGCGAACTTCTTCCGACAAATCGGCCTCAACGTGCATTTTCAAACGGGGCTGGCAACCGGGCTGGTACGCGCACAGGACATTGCCTACTACATACTCATGATTATCGCTGCCGTGTTTATTACCACACGGCTTGTTGAAACACGTCGCTGGAGGGGGTAACGGATGACTGAACAGGAACAGAAGCCGGAAAACGAAGTAACCGAAACCGAAAACACCGTGCCATCTGACGAACCGACAGATAACACAGAAACCGTGGCAGCGGCGGAACCCACTACAGTAGACCCTGCCGCTGCGGACGTAACAGAAGCAGAAGAAGACGAATCTGACGAGCCAATGGAACCCATTATCCCGCCGTGGCTGCTGTTGAGCATCAGCGGTGTGGGGCTGGTGAT
Organism: Chloroflexota bacterium; assembly: GCA_039024535.1. Classification (GTDB taxonomy): domain Bacteria; phylum Chloroflexota; class Anaerolineae; order Aggregatilineales; family Phototrophicaceae; genus DAOTTY01. The sequence continues at coordinate 1,767 of JBCCQC010000510.1, read as the reverse complement.
TGCACTGGGCTTTTTGCTCATTCAGGGAGCATTCGGGCTGATTGGCTACGCCGGGCTGCTGGTGAGCGTGCTGTCGCTGGTGCTGCTGGTGGTGCTGGCCCCACAGCAGGTGGTGGATGTGCTTTCCGGGCGGGCGGCCCGCTTTGGTGGCACGAGCATTCTGTTTACCGTGCTGTTTCTGGCGGCGCTCATCGTGGTGTACTGGTTTATTGAAACGCGCAACCTGACCTACGATGTATCGCAGACCGATCAGTTCTCGCTGAACACGGAAAACCGCGAGGCGATTGAACTGTTCGGCGCGGATGCGGGCAACCCGAACATCGAGATTATCGGCTTCTTCGATAGCCAGTCTGCGGCGAACCAGGAACGTGTGGAAATCCTGCTGCGCGACTATGCAGCGGCCAGCAACGGCAAGGTGAATTACCGCTTTGTGAACCCTGACCGCAACCCGGCCGAAGCCCGCCTGTACAACGCACAGCCCGGTGATCTGGTGATCCGCAACACGGGCGTGGAAGACCCGGAAGCCGCCGAAATCCTGCCGACGAACTTCGGTTTCGAGCAGATTGGCCTGACGAACTCTGTGCTGGCCGTAAGTGCCAGTGGTGACTTCCGTGCGTACTTCATTGAGGTGGAAGAGGGTATTTCTGCCACAGACCCCTCGCCTGCCGGGGCCGCAGACTTCGTGAACATCCTGCGTGAGCGCTTTAACTGGGAGATCAACGAGGTACCGTTTGTTGACCTGCTGGCAGAAGAATCCGACTTCACACCGGGCGAGAGCGGCATCGACGGCGATGTGATTGTCATCATTGGCGGGGCACGTGCGCTCAGCCCGATTGAAACCGAATACCTGACGGAGTACGTGGATAACGGCGGCGATCTGGTCGTGTTTGCCTCCCCGGACATTGGCGAACCGGCGCTGGCGTCCTCGCCGGAACTGAACACCTATCTGGCAGAAAATTTCGGTATCAGCTTCCAGACGGACGAGATCATTCTCGACCCACAGCAGTCCATTCAATCGGCAGATACCATCGTGGCGACGACCTTCACGCGCACGAACTTCGTGACGGACGGCATCCCACAGGGGCTGGAAGTGCTGATTGCACAGTTTGCCCGCAGCGTCATCGTGGCCGAGACACCGCCAGAAAACGTCCAGACGTTTGATCTGGTGCGTACCAGCAACAGTTCCTACGCCAAAACGTTTGATGAACTCCAGTCAGAGGACATCCAGCGGAACAGCGACGACCCGGAAGGCCCACTGACGCTGGTAGCCGCCGCAGAGAACACGGAAACCGGGGCGCGTGTGGTGCTGTTCGGCAGCAGTGCGATCCCGGCGAATCAGTTCGGGTTGTTCCAGGAGGCCGCCAATATCCAGATTGCGTTTAACGCGCTGGTGTGGGCTACCAACTTCGATACGTTCGTGGAGGCCATCCCGCAGGTAACAACGCAGGAATTCAACCCGGCAGACGTGCCCGTGCTGGCAGAAACACAGCAGCTTAACCTGATTAACCTGGCAAGCCTGTGCCTGCTGCCGTTCGGCGTGCTGGGGCTGGGCGGGCTGGTGTGGGCCTCCCGCCGCGATTAATTTGTAGTTATTGGCAGGGGTACAGCGGACGGCATTCATGCCGTCCCTGCATAAAACGTGTTTATCACTGTCTGTGTATGCCCCTGCCCGCCGATACGCATAAACACAAACAAGGAGAGACAAACCCATGCGGATAAACCTGCGTAACATTATCGTCGGCGTGGTGCTGATTGCCGTCATCATCG
>JBCCQC010000509.1:0-4068 GCA_039024535.1 Chloroflexota bacterium | reverse complement strand
ATTCTGGACTTCATGATGTATACCCGCAATCGCATGAACAATATGGAGTCTTTGCTGGGTGCTATCGTACGGGGGCACAACATTATCATCAAAAATGCCCCGGACGATGGGCAACAGCGCATGGCTTTTGTATCTGGTCTGGTTAATTTGCTACCCCCTTCTGTGCGCTTTGCCGTTACTGTCGCCACACATACACTGCCGTCAACAAAGGTGGATGCACAGATACTCTTTATTACCGGTGAGGCTGACCTGCCTGAGGACATACTGACCTACGACTGGAAGAAGGGTGAGCTTAGCGGGCCGGATGTAAAAGAAGATTACAGCCGTTTCATTGTCAGCCAGTTACGCCTGGATGCTCAACTGGTGGTGCAGCAAACCCGACGGTTAACTGGCATCGCAAGCTGGCGGGTGAAGCAGGGGGACAAACTGGCCGATGCGCTGGGCTATGCATCCCAGCGACTGAGCATGGACGACGCCGTATTAAACGGCCAGCCCGTGGAAGCTGATGATGTGGCAAAGGTGCTGGCAGAAGATCCCACCCTGACGGATGACATGCGGCTGACCTATGCCCGTCACCTGATGTCATTTTCGCTCGCATTGGGCGAACTGCAACATGCCGAGCCGCTGGGTATTATGCTCAAAAATAGTGCCGACCTGAGTACCGAGGCCCATAACCGTATGAAAAGTGCGATTATGGAAGGTGCGGGTGGCGATGTATTTGACCTGATGACAAAGTGGCTGGCAAACCCGATGGGGCCGCGTGGACAACGCTGGATCACCCTGACGCATGATGCAGCGCTGACCTACTACCAGGACATGGTAGACGAAAAAGACATTGACGAAATGCTGTTGATCCTCGAAGACGTAGATCGAGAAAGCGTCAATATTAACGGCGGCCACCTCATGCCACAGCTTATTCGCCTCAGTATGCCGTTGGCCGTCATGGACGAAAAGCTGGCGTTGCGCTCATTTTTTTACGCCTGCCGCCACGCAGAGGTTGATGTGATAGACAATCTTCTCTCTGACCGGAACCTGCTACGACAGCTACCAGCAGCCCTCCGTGATTTCGGGATGGCCGTTAACCAGAAAACACCCATCTTCAGGCCGGGGCTAATTATCGAATCGGTCAAATCCATCAAGGAATCGCGGCGGCTGGTGCTGGTGCGGCTGGTCGAACTGGCCCTGCGCAAAAAACATCCGGAAGCCATTGATGAGAATGTCCTCAAGCAGCTAACCGTCGTCGCCAGAACAGACTGGGGGAAGTCCTACGCCAGTGTGCTGTACCGATCAGTAGAGTCAAACTCCACTGACCAGCGCCTGCGTGAACTCAGCAAATCCGGGTGCCGCCTGATGCTGGAACTGCTGCTGGCAATGGGCCTGTACAAAGAACTGGCCCGGCAGATGCTCAACCAATCCCGCGTGTTGTACGGTATTGAAAATCAAACCGAGTATGCCACTGTGATCCAGCAGGTATTCGCGGCACAGCCCATTCCCGTGGGGACGGTAGGGGCAGCCTTCGAAGTCATCACTGCGAACGGAATCCGTTCGCTGCCACTGGCAATGGCCCTTGTGGGCGTGCTGGAAAGCTACGAACAGCCAACCGAAGAAACGGACGCCGTTGCCAGCGATGTTACGGATTTCCTTGAAGAAGAAACCCCGCTGCTGGATGTGATCCCCATTGAGGCACTGCGCACGCTGTTGATGTACCATATGCGCCGCCAGGACAACCCGGCTGTGATCCGTACATCAAAGTTGTTCGCTTTTGTGGCAGCACGCTACGGCCAGAAGACTGCAAAGCTATTTGTGCAGGTGTACAAGCGGCTGGAAAAAAACCGCGTTACAGCACCCCACGCCCTCGATAGCGCCCAGCAGTACATCCGCTATATGGAGCGAACCGAGGCAGCGCAGGCCATTGAACTGCTCGCGTCGCCTCTCGGCCAGCAGGCTACCACCCAGCTACGGGCCACCTATGCGGTTAAACTGCTGATGGACGAGCAGCCGATTGACGCTTTTGCTGCTCATCTGCACCGCCTTGCAGACTTCCTTGAAGACACCTACACAGCTTATGTCAACGGTCGCAACGTCCCCTCAGAGGGTGCCCTGCACAACGACCTTGAGAGTATGCCCGGTGGCCTGAGCAGCAGCGATAAGAAAACCATTGCCGATGGCCTTCTGTCGGTCGGTCAAACCCTGTGCGAAGTATCTGACCGGCACCGAAGGATACGCAACCATCGCTCGGACAATCGCATTGTGGCACTGCTGGCTGCAGAGACCGACCCGGAAAGTGCCGTGGAAATCCTGCGGGTCATGGGGGGCTACCTTTCAGATGGCAAACGTTTCCAGAATGACATTGTAGAACAACAGCATCCGCATCCGCTCAAGGAGCGCAACGCGATGTCGTTCAAAGAGGACATCGAAATTGCACGCTACAGCCTCCAGGACATGGTAGATACACCGATGCCGGTGAATGCAAAGGCTGTTTATAAGGAGATGGAAAGCATCTGGAACGACGTTCCGAAGGAAAACCGCCGCGAGATTGGTAGCCTGCTGGCCCGTGATCTTCAGCGCGTGGCAGACCTCGTTCCGTTGATTGGTGCGCAGGGAGATAGCCGCATTTTCGGTGATACCGGGATTGGACGCCGCCTAGAAGCGAATCGATCGCGGCCTCGCAATACGCTGGAGTTTTATCGCTATGTAACCGGCTACTATCTTGACCGAATGTAATACACCAGACGACCATTCAAGGGGTGAGCAGCAGTGGATGTTGGAACACGCATAGATAACTACGAAATTATCGAGCACATTGGCCGTGGTGGTATGGCCGATGTGTGGTCTGCCAGAGATACCACTCTGGGGCGTATGGTGGCGATCAAAACGATTGCCCGTAACCTTGCCTCAGAAGCCGATCCGGTCACAATGTTCCAGCAGGAGGCGCGAACCATCGCCGGTCTGGATCATCCGAACATTTTGCCCATCTTCGGATTTGGTGAGATCAGAGGCATGTTTTACATCGCCATGCGGTTTGTTGCGGGTGGCTCTATGGAAGATGAACTGCGCCGGGGGGCTATGACCTACCGCGAGATTGTTGCTACCGGCAAGGCGGTTGCCAGTGCGCTGGATTTTGCCCACAAGCAGCGTATTATTCATCTTGACCTTAAACCACCGAATATCCTGCTGGATAGCCAGGGACTGCCCTACCTTGCCGATTTTGGCCTCGCAACGCGGGTGAACCCGGACGGCCACGCGCAGAATCCGGGGTCTGGTACGCTGCTCTACATGGCCCCGGAGCAACTGACGTCAGACACGCTGGATCACCGGGCAGACATCTACAGCTTCGGGCTGGTGCTGTTTCACATGCTTACCGGTAAGCTCCCATTCGAAGCAATGGCCCCGCTGGCGCTCAAACAGCTACAATTTCAGGAAGACCTGCCACATGTTGGCGACCTCAACCCCGACCTGCCTGATGAGATTACCGACATCCTGCGGCGGGGCACATCCGTCAACCCGAATGACCGTCACGACAGCACGATTGACCTGATGCAGGAAGTTGAAGCCGCGCTGGGTACATCCGTCGCGCTGCCAGAAGGCGAAATTGCAGGCAGTGTCGTCATTTCCGGGCAGTCCTCTGCATTTGTCGATATGGTCAGTATGTTTGACCCGGAACAGGTGCAGATCAACGAAGCGCGAGATATTTTCGAACGAGCGCGGCTGGCATGGGATAATGGTAACGGGCGCTTCCTGCTCAGCGTCACCCACTTCATGGTGATGAGTGACTACTATGTGGAAGCGAAAAAGCACAACCTGTCCTATGATGAGGCCGGGGCGCAGATGCTGCTGCGTGGGGCGCTGGAGTACGACTACCACATCCGGCAGTGGTGGCATGTGCTGGGGAACGAAAGCCGCCGCTGGGTGTGTATGCACACCATCCGCAGCGAAAGTCCATCGGCACGCATCCGCGCATTCAAACGCCTTGAAACTCTGCCGGACGACGACCCGCCCGTGATTCCGCGTCAGGTAGCGCAGGCACTCTCGATTGAGAATAACACCCAATCTATGCTAACCGGCCTT
>JBCCQC010000508.1:0-4069 GCA_039024535.1 Chloroflexota bacterium | reverse complement strand
TCGGCCATCTGGTCATAAAGCTGGCGCACCACCGGGGCCATTTTTCGCGTCACACGTCCGGCCACAATCAACAGGTCAGACTGGCGCGGGGTGGCACGGTTAATCTCCATACCAAAGCGAGACAGGTCGTAGTTACCGGCCTGGGTCGCCATCATTTCAATTGCGCAGCACGCCAGGCCAAACAGCAGCGGCCACAATGCCCCACTGCGTGCCCAGTTCACGGCTGCATCCAGAGAAGTCGTCACAACGCCAAGGTTCCCCAGCTTCTGGCTGACGGTTGCCCCTGGCTGCGGGACTTCGATTGTTCCTATTCCCATTCCAGCGCTCCTTTTTTCCACTCATACAGAAAACCAATGATAAGAATAAACGTGAACACACCCATAGCCCCCAGCCCATACCAGCTCAGGTCGCGCATAGTAACGGCCCACGGCAGGAAGAAGATCACTTCAATGTCAAACAGAATAAAAAGAACTGCGATCAGGTAAAACTTGACCGGAACCTGGCGCGTTCCTTCGCCAATAGGCTTCATCCCACTTTCGTAGGGGGCCACCTTCCGAACCGTCGGGTTGTGTGGCCCGAACAGCCGCGACAATACAGTAATCAAAATCGCAACCGCAGTCGAAAGGATAAGGATAGCGCTGATCGGGGCAAATTCCTGAATTGCCATAATATACTCCGCTCACTAAAAGAAGGACTCGTGTGTAAGCACAGCCCTTACACTGATATAGACTAGCAAAATAAACGGTTAGCGTCAAATGAGCGTGCCCTGTGTTGCACTACCCCCGGCACACACATCGCATTCGTTTGTGATTTTCGTTGCAAACCATTTTACCAATGTAAAGCGATGGTGTCTATAGATTCGCAGCAGCAAATGTCACTGTTCAGGTAACAGCAGCACAGCAAATTATCATACAGTCATGGGATTGACTGTGGCACGGCCTCATCGGATAATTGCGATTATGAAAACAAAAACCAGAACCAGCAAAGTTACCCTCACCCACGACGAAGAACGCCTGATGCTGATGATGAAGGCACTGGGCAACCCGGTACGCCTGCAAATCGTGCGCTACCTCAAGCAAAACCCCATGTGCATCACAAAAGACATCGTTGCATATAGCCCGATGGCCCAGGCAACCGTTTCTCAACATCTAGAAGTCCTGCGAGAAGCCGGCATCATCTGCGGCACAATAGAAGGCCCCGCCATGAGCTACTGCCTGGACGAAGGCAACATGGCATGGCTGAAGGCCCACATGGACAAACTGCTCTAGCGTGGCAAACCGGGGCAGGCACACCCCCGATGTGGAATTTTTTGCAGTTGCTTCCAAAATCTCTTTCATCGTGCTATATTCTTGACGGGATTATGGAACACGTTACTTTCCTCGCCTGTTCCCGCGTTGAGATTGAGAGAGAAAGAACCAACATGGCACAAGAAGGTACGACAAGCATCAAGCTGGAGAGTGCGCTCAAAGCACTCCACACCGTAGTTGACGGTATCAAAGCGTCGGTTGTTGTAAACAACGATGGACTGCTTGTGTCCTCTTTTCCCCCGGGGGATGATGAAAACTACCACGACAACCCCACCAGCAGCCCACAGGTAGCGGCAATGTCCGCCACGCTAATTGGCCTGGCAGAGCGCACCCTGGGCCGCCTGGCACAGGGCGAACTGGAACGCCTGCTGATGGAAGGTGAAGAGGGTGTGATGGTCGTGTACCCGGCGGGGCGTGCCAGCCTTGCGGTGCTGGTGTCTAAAGATGCTCGCCTGGCACATGTACTGTTCGCCGCCAAGCGTGCCGCCGGTGAAGTGCAGGGCATCCTGGGGAACTGACCCGCCCTGCACGTTGTCCGGTCGCTACTCGCCGTCCGGTTTGTCGTCGCTCACAAAGTAAATCCGTATCGCCATATGGCCCAGCCGCATTACATCACCATTATGAACCTTGTGGGCCTGGTGAGCCGGCAGGCGAATCCCGTTCAGATAGGTACCGTTCGCACTGCCGTAGTCCTGGAGTGAAAGCTGCTGGTTCATCAGTGTGAACATAGCGTGCTTACGGCTAACCCCATGCCGGTAGCCCTCATGATCTTCCAGATCAACATCCGGCTTACGGCGCGACACCGGATCACGTCGGCCCACCACCAGATCACGCCGCGACGGATCCAATTCAAGGCGGCTCTCAGTGTCCTCAATTTCAAGTACGAGCCGCATCCCCTCTCTAAAGTCCCCCGTACCGGAGGTATCGAACACATCGTTCTGCTGGAACTCTGGCATTGCCTCGCGCAGGTCACGGGTGCCATAGTTCACACGGGTCTCGGTCGTCAACATCGCACCACAGTTATCACACATCAGCGTGCCAACCAGGTTTTTGTGCCCGCAAACGTGGCACGTTAACGAATTATCGTTGCGTTTAACGTCTGGAGTATCAGCCAAAGTGCCTATCCCTGCTGCGTCTTCATAAACTTAACTTTCATAATAATTTGTCCCAGGCGCATCACATCGCCTTCCAGTATCGTGGTGGGCTTACGAGCTTCCAGGCGTTCGCCATTGAGGTACGTGCCATTAGAGCTACCCAGATCAATCAATTTCAGTTCATCGCCGATGAGACGCAGAATAGCATGACGCCGACTGACACCCATGCGATACCCGGCATAACGATCCAGATCAACCTCTGGCACCTGTTCAGTGATGGGGTCACGCCGCCCCATAATCACATCGCCAGTCAGCATTTCCGGGTTAATAACAACAGGCTGAGAAGCCTCCTCTACACGTAGCTGCACAGACATGCCAATACGATACTCAGCACCGCGCACCCGCTCATTCGACGATGATTCAACAGCTTTGGCAGCATCATCGCCCAGCGCATCGCGGTAATCACGCAGGTCGCGGGTAGCCCGGCGAGACTCCGCCATCAGGTTAAGCAGCGTGCCGCAATTGTCACACATCAGGGAGCCAGCCCGGTTTTCGAACCCGCAAACAGGGCATTCTATTGTGTTGGTTTGTTCTTTACCAGTCATACGTCACCTTACGTGCGTTCTGCGCAAACTGTTGAAAAAGGCCACTGACTAAATTCTACTGCAAGTGGGCCAGTTTGTTAATTATCGACGTTCGCAATATCATCATTGACGCCCCCGCACTGGCCGTTTACCCTGCGCGGCATGATGAAATGGCACACAATTTTGCCGCTGGTGCTACTGCTATGGTTTGCAGCGGCCCTGCGCATCCACTCCCTTAACCAGCAGAGCCTGTGGTTTGACGAGGGTTGGTCTGCGTATGCCGCCAGCCAGCCCACAGCGATTGCAGCAGCACAGGCCGATCTCACCAATCCTCCTCTATATTATACCGCGCTTCAAACTTTTGCTAATGTGGCCGGGGATAGTATTTTTGTACTGCGCTGGTTGTCAGTCGCCTTCGGGATGCTGGCAATTGCACTGGCAGGGCACATAGCGCAGCAGATTGCGCCGCGCGGGGGCGCATTTTTCGCGGTTTTACTGTGCGCGGTGAGCACGCCGCTGGTGTGGGCCAGCCAGGAAATGCGCATGTACACCCTGCTGGCGTTGCTGGTACTGGTGATGGCCGCAGCATGGGAGCAACTGCGCACGCGCCCCACACGGTGGGCATGGGCGGCGCTGCTACTGGCAGAACTGGCCGCACTATACACCCACAACACCGGCCCCGTCATTGCCGCATGGATTAACGCCGTAACAGTGCTCGCGTGGCTGTTTCATCGCAGGCCGCCGCCGCTCAAGTGGATTGCAGGGCAGATAGCCGTGCTGGTGCTATACCTGCCCTATTTTTTGGGCCGCTTTTTGAGCGTGGCCGGGGCTAACAGCGCCCTCGTGCGGCGCACACTCCCCGGCCCGGATGTGTGGGGTGCGTTCTGGCTGGCCCCGTGGGAAATGCTGACGGCGAACCCGGCATTTTCACTCTATACCCTGCCGCTGCTGGCACTGGTAATCGTACTGGTGCCCTACCGCAGTGCGGCGGCACGCTGGCTGGCGGCACATGTCCTGATTCTAACCGTCGGGCTGCTGCTGGCACTGGCCGTGCTGGGCAACGAACTGCACGGGCGCTACATCG
>JBCCQC010000507.1:0-4070 GCA_039024535.1 Chloroflexota bacterium | reverse complement strand
TGAAACTCCCGGTAGAGGCTATCTCTGCCGATTTTAATCGAAAGGACAATCAATGACGTACTCTATCAAGAAAGCGGGTGTCGTCGGGGCCGGGACGATGGGCAGTGGCATTGCGGCGCTGCTGGCCGGTGTGGGTATCCCCACCGTGCTGCTGGACATTCCCGGCAAAGACACAACTCCCGAAGACAGTTTTAAAACCCGTAATGCCCCGGCCATTGCTGGCCTGCAACGCCTGAAAAAATCACGTCCGCCAGAAGTCTACGACCCGGCAGACACTGACCTGATTACTGTGGGCAACACGGAAGATCATCTGGAGATGCTGGCCGATGCCGACTGGGTCATTGAGGTCATCATCGAGAAGCTGGACATCAAGCGGGCACTGTTCAGCAAACTACAGGAAGTTGTGAAGCCCGATGCAATCCTCTCCACCAACACATCGGGCCTGCCGATTGCCGATATCGCAGACGGCATGAGCGAGGACTTCACCCGCCGCTTCATGGGCACACACTTCTTTAACCCACCGCGCTATCTGCGCCTGCTGGAACTCATCCCGCACGAACACACCGACCCGGAAGCGGTTGCGTACATGCAGCAGTTCATCAGCAGCAGGATGGGTAAGGGTGTGGTGATTGCCAGAGACGAGCCGAACTTCATTGGCAACCGCTTTATGTCCATGCTGCTAGGCCACACTATCAATTACGCGATTGACAACGGCTACAGTGTGGAAGAAGTCGATAGCATCACCGGGCCGCTGGTAGGGCGACCGAAAACCGCGACATTCCGACTGAGCGACCTTGTGGGTAATGATGTGGCAACATTTGTAGGCCGCAACCTGTACCCGGCCATTGAAAACGACCCCGACCGTGACCTGCTGGTTCACGAGGGCACGATGAAAGTGTATGACCACCTGCTGGAAAACGGCCATCTGGGTAACAAGAGCGGTCAGGGCTTCTACAAGATGGTGCTTACCAACGGCAGCAAAGAATTCCATCCGCTGAACCTGCAAACAATGGATTACGACGAACCGACGAAGGTACGCTTCGAGAGTGTGGGTAAACACCGCAAAGTAGAGGAAACCGGCGACCGCATCAAGCGAATGCTGGGCGAAGACGACCGCGCCGCCGAGTTCCTGAAGCATCACTTCGCGTTCTATCTGACGTATGCCTCAAAGCGTGTGCCGGAGATTACAGAAACGATTGTGAACGTGGACAACGCGCAGAAGTGGGGCTTCGCGCATGACATGGGGCCGTTCGAAATCTGGGATGCGCTGGGTGTGGCCGAGACCACCGCACAATTCGCAGAGATGGGATACAACGTTGCCGACTGGGTTAATGCCATGCTGGACAGCGGAAAATCCACATTCTATCAGCGTAACGAAAACGGCAAAATCACGGGCTACTATAGTCCACAGGCATCAGACTACGTGGCACTGGAGGCTGACCCACGTGAGATCAAAGTTGCCAATCTCAAGACGGGGAACAACATCGTCAGGCAGAACGGCGGCGCAAACATCATCGACATGGGTGACGGCATTGCCCTGCTGGAAATGACCACGCCGCATATGACCATCGACATGGATTTTGTGCAGATGGGCTACTATGCAGCAGAGATGCTCAATAGCGGCGAGTTTGAAGGGCTGGTCATCAGCCACGACAACGAACGCTTTTCCATCGGCGCAAACCTGATGCTGGTTGTCATGGCTGTGCAGAGCGACCAGATAGAGCAGTTGCATGGTTTTATCAGCGGTTTGCAGGACTTCTGCGCGGCCCTCCGCTATGCTGATGGCCCCGTCGTGACAGCGGCGTTTAACATGGCGCTGGGCGGTGGTGCAGAGATTATGATGGCCGGGGATGCTACAGTCGCGCACATGGAACTATATGTCGGACTGGTTGAATTTGGCGTCGGGGTTATCCCCGCAGGCAGTGGCACGAAAGAGTTGATGTTACGTGCCCTGAACCCGGTTATGGAAACGAAAAACGCCGATGTGCTACCCCACTTACAGGCTATCTTCGAGCAGACGGCATTTGCGAAGGTCAGTGGCAGTGCAAAAGAAGCAAAACAGATGCACTTCCTGCGCCCGAATGACCGCATCGTGATGAACCGCAGCCATCTGCTTTACGAAGCAAAACGCACAGCCATGTATATGGCAGAAGGCTATGTGGCTCCACAGCCAGCGAAAATCTACGCGGCAGGCCGTGACGCTTATTCCGCGCTGCTGGCCGGTATCGATGGGCTGGTGCGTGGCAAATATGCCTCCGCGCATGACGCCGTGATTGCCAGCAAACTGGCCTACATTATGACGGGTGGGGCTATCAGTGAACCGGGCTGGGTGAGCGAACAATACGTGTTTGATCTGGAACGCGAAGCCTTTGTAGAACTGGCGCAGATGCCGAAAACACTGGAACGCATCACGCATATGCTCCAGACGAACAAGCCGCTGCGAAATTAGATCACCTTACAGCAAACCGGCACAGTACGCTGTGCCCCTACCTGATCGTAGATGTTTAAATAAGGGAAAACCAATGCGAGAAGCAGTAATTGTAGCAGCAGCACGAACCCCGGTCGGCAAGGCGAAGCGCGGCACCACACGTAATGTTCGCTCTGATGAAATGGCAGCAACAGTGATTCAGGAGGTGATGAGGCGCACGGACGGCAAGCTGGCTCCAATGGAAATTGACGACGTGCTGATTGGCTGTGCCATGCCGGAGGGCGAACAGGGCCTCAACTTTGCACGTCAGATCACCCTGCGGGCTGGCCTACCGGTAGAAGTCCCTGCCGCGACCGTGAATCGATTCTGTTCCAGTGGCCTGCAAACCATTGCGATGGCCGCGCAGAGCATAATCTCTAACAGCGCTGATGTTGTAATCGCCGGTGGTGCCGAAACTATGTCCGGTGTGCCGATGACCGGGTTCCGCATCAGCCCGAACCCATACCTCGCTGAAAATATGCCCGAAGCCTACATCAGCATGGGCCATACAGCAGAGCAAGTAGCGGACGAGTTCGGTATCACACGGGATGAAATGGATGAGTTCGCCTATCATAGCCACATGAAAGCCGCTGCTGCCATTGACGGGAATAAGTTTGATTCACAGCTTGTGCCGATAGAGTTTGAGGAAACTTATGTGACAGATGATGGCGAGCGCGTCACCGAACAGCGCACACTGACAGTGGATGAGCACCTGCGCCGTGATACCAGTGTAGAATCTCTGAACAAATTGAAGCCAGTATTCACACAGGGGGGGCGCGTCACTGCTGGTAACTCCAGTCCACTGAGCGATGGTGCAGCCGCCGTGATCGTTATGGAAGCAAAAAAAGCTGCCAGTCTTGGTCTGGAACCACTGGCGCGGTTTGTAGGTTTTGCTGTAGCCGGTGTCCGCCCGGAAATTATGGGAGTTGGGCCAATCAAAGCTATTCCGAAAGTACTGGAACGCAACGGCCTGTCCATGAACGATATTGATCTGATTGAGTTTAACGAGGCTTTCGCAGCGCAGGCGCTGGCCGTGATGCGCGAGGTTGAAATGAATCCGACGATCACTAACGTAAACGGGGGAGCTATCGCGCTGGGTCACCCTCTGGGCTGCACTGGTGCGAAGTTAACGACACAGCTACTGTATGAATTTGCACAACACGGTGGCACTTATGGTCTGGTAACCATGTGCATTGGTGGTGGTATGGGGGCTGCAGCAGTATTCGAGAATCTACATACTTTGTTGTGTACCCTTACAAAAGAGTACGCCCGATGACAATTAAGTACGCCTCATTACAAAAGAGTACGCCCGGTTACAATTAAGTACGCCCGAAGCGGGTAGATGCTCAAACAAGCAAACAAAAAGCTCTCTAAGATTTCCTAAGCCACTGACCGAAAGTTGTGTGAAAGAATCAGTCGATTAGCGTGCCCGAAGGTATTCTGATTTTTCATCACCTCATGAACCGTCTGAGCCAGTGCCTCGATGGATCGGTGCAGATGATTGGCGGTGGCCAGTTGTTTGAAGTGCAGCCAGAAACGCTCAATCGGATTGAGAAACGGGCTGTACTTCGGTAGCCAGAAGACCCGGATGCGATCTTCGTAG
>JBCCQC010000506.1:0-4071 GCA_039024535.1 Chloroflexota bacterium | reverse complement strand
GTAACAGGCATGTGAAAAACGTAAAAGCTATCTGTTTGTAGAGTATCGATGGGGACTCCCCCTGTATTTTTGTACAGGGGGCACAAACGCCTAGCGGCTCACCGTCCAGATGTGCTCACCAACAAACACGCGCTCCAGCATCGCCGGGAATGTATGAAAGCTCAGGGGCTTGGCAAGCACACCATCAAAGCCTGCTTTACGCAGTTGCTGGATCTCCGAGCTCATCACGCTGGCCGTGAGTGCGACAATCATTTTGCTGGCGAACCGGGGACGGGCACGCAGTTGCTCCAGCATGGCAAAACCATCCAGCGGGGTCACATGAATATCAATGAGAAAAACATGCGGGCTATATACCATCTGCTCTACCCGTGGCAAAAAGTCTGTGCTGTCTTCAAACATCGTCAGGTTCACAGGGGTTTCCAGCCGCGTCACCAGATGCTGCATCACCTTGCGGCTGCCGGGGTCATCTTCCACATAAAGCAGAGACATTATCTTTTTCAAAATCGTTCGTGGCCTCAAAAGTCTAAGTTTATCTATTCGGTCAGTTCCAGCACCGGCGAACACACCGGCAAACTGACGTAGAATGTGGTACCGTGGCCCGGTTCGCTCTCGAACCACAGCCGCCCACCATGTGCTTCTGCCAGTACCTTCGAAATCGGCATCCCCAGCCCGGTGCCCTGCCCGTGCCGCTGGCCGCTTTCCGTCTGCTTGAAGGACTCAAACACCATGTGGTAATCCTCCGGCGCGATACCCGGCCCGGTATCTTGCACTGCAATCTTTATTGTATCATTATCATGTCGTGCGCGGATATTGATCGTCCCTACTGTGGTGAATTTGCAGGCGTTCGACAGTACATTGAGCAAAATCTGCAAAATCCGCTGCCGATCCCCGCGAATAGTAGGCAGGTCAGCGGGAATGTCAGTCGTGAGTGTCACTCGATCAGGGTTTATCAGGCTGGACGCGGTACCAACCGCTGACTGAAGCAACTCGCTGACGCTGGTGTCATCTTCTACGTACAGATTCAGCGACCCCGACTCAATCCGCGACATATCCAGCACATCGTTAATCAGGTTCAGCAGATGCGCACTCGCCGTGGTCACTTCGTCCAGCGTTTCTACCTGCTGGTCATTTACTGGCCCCATCATGCCGTGCTTCACAAACTCGGTAAAGTTAATGATAGAGTTCAACGGCGTGCGCAGTTCATGCGACACACTCGCTAAAAACGCGGACTTCGCCATATTCGCCCGTTCAGATTGCTCGCGTGCCTGGCGCGTTTCCTCGAACAACTGCGCATTACGTACCGCAATTGCTGTTTGCTGTGCGAGGATTTGCAGCGCGGCAATTTCTTCCTCGCCAAAGCTGTCTTTCTCGTTAGATTGCACATCAAACACACCCAGAAAGCGCGGCCCCAGCATCATCGGGATTGCCAGCTCAGAGCGCGTATCCGGCAGTTCATCCGCGAACAGCGCACGCTCATCCGTATGAACATCGTTCACCACCACAGAACGCCGCAAACGTGCCGCTTCTGCAATAATGCCGGGGTGCTCCGCAATCGCCATCTCAAAAACCTGCTGGTTACTGAACGGACTCCCCTGCGGACTGGTGCTGGCCCGCAGCGTGAGTTTCTCGCCGGTTTCATCCGGCAGCAGCACCGCCACTGCATACAGTTGATACGTCTGTGCCGTCAGGCGCACCACCTGCGGCAGCAGTTCGTCCAGTGCCAGCACGGTTGTAATCTCTCTGGAGACATCCACCGCCGCCTTAATATCACGGGTACGAGCATTCACGCGGTCTTCCAGCGAACTAATCAGTCCTTCCACACGCGCCGCCATCGTGTTGAACGCGCCACCAAGCTGCCCCAGTTCATCGTGAGAGCGAATCGGCACCCGGCTGGAAAACTCGCCACTTTCGATTTCCATTGCGCCTTCAGTCAGGGTGCGCAGCGGATTGCTGACGAAAATCCGCGTGCAACCATACACCACCACACCTCCCACCGCCACAATCCCGGTCGCAATCAGCACAATCTGCTGCTGCAACTGCCCGATGAGTGTTTGCACTTCCGTCTGCGAACTGAAAATGACGGCCTGTAACTCGCCCACACCCGGCAACAGCGCCTGCCGGGAAAAATAATAGCTGCTGCCGTTCATGGTAATCACATCGCGGCTGGCAGGCAGTACAGCATCAGGCGGTGTATCCAGTGTGGCAATCAACAGCCCATCCCCACGCGCAAACCCCAGGTCAAGCCCCAGCCCATCCCGGAAGGCTGACAGCGTAGTATCGTCAAGGCGCTGGTTAATCGCCAGAATACCCGCCGTGATTTCCGTCGGTTGCCATGTCTCTGGATGGGGCAGCGGCACACGCAGCGGGTACACCGTCTGGATCACCGGCACATTGCCATCATAGGTAATTCGGGTTTGCAGGTCGTTTTCTACATCCCGGAGCATATCCACCGTTTGCGCTTCGGCCCCTTCCACAACATAGAAGTTCTGCGCCGCATAAAATACAGAGGCCGGCAGCGAATACACCGAACTGATGTCAAAATAGTCAGTTTCTGGCGGTTCAAAACCGGTGCGGCTGGTGCGATAGAACAACGGTTCCTGTTCTGTGCCCTTGCGCGTAAACCGGGAAATAACAATTTGCTCCTGATCCAGCCACAGCGCCAGTTCCGGTGACGCCCCCTCCACCATTTCAAACGGTGAAACCATATAGAACGCGATACTGTCCAGGTTGTTCGTCTGGAGCGTAGACTGTAACTGCGTTAGCAGGTTCACGCTGGCCTGGAACGCAAAAATTTGCTCCGCATCATCAATGCGGTGTGGCGTCCGCGCAATACTGAACGGATCAACCATACTGCCGGGGTCTGCATAATAGGGGCCATACTCCGTCAACTGGGCAATTTCGCGGGTAATCTGCTCATTTTGCTCCATGCTACGGGCAATCAGCGTACCGTTACGCGCCATCGCTTCGACGTTGTTTGCCAGAATCCGGGACATACGATCCAGTTCAGCCAGCTTGAGCGTCGTGAGGTTGTTCTGGCTTGTGATGCCGATCATCAGGGCCAGCACGACAGTAAATATCACAAACACCGCGCCCAGCGGCACCAGCATCTTCGCGCCAATGCCTATTCGTTTGCGAATCATCATGGCCGCTGGGCCTCCCACTGCTCAATAAGGGTGTCATAGGGGATCGTTAAGGGCTGTGCCGGTGGACGCGGCGGCTTGGGTGCGCCCGGTTGTGCCAGCCAGTATACCGGGTCACGCGGCGCATTCAGCATCGGGGAAAGGTCTGCCATGTGCATGTCATTCATCGCAGCATCCATCTGCACCGCGATGGCATCCATAGCTTGCTGCGCGGTAATTTCCCCGTCAATAGCCTGTGCAATGTTCGGCCACCAGATATTAGAAAGCGCCGGGTAATCCGGCACATTAAGGCCGGTATCCGTCCACTTTTGCGCCTCGGTAGAGCGGTAAAACTCAATCAGGCCGCCGTACTGCGCAATATGCTCCGTCAGATGGTCAGAAAAAATCGTGGAGCGGCGCACCGGCGTACCACCTGCAATGAACTTATCGACCGACACCGTCTTCGACACCGCAAACTGCGCCCACAACCACGCCATCGCCCGCCGCTGCCCCGTCACATTGCGCGGGATCGTCCAGCTACCCGCATCCTGGTAGCCTACCTTCATACCCTCGTCCCAGTAGCGCCCGTGTGGTGTGGGGGCCACCCGCCACAACGGTAACCCATTCTCATCCGTTACCATACTCTCCGGCGTTCGGAAGCCATCATCAGAAAGCCATGTCGTATACTGGAAAATCCGCTGTGCAATATCACCACGCGCAGCCACCGGCCCCGCATCCACCCAGCGCCAGTCGCGTGCTTCCGGCGGCGCATACAAATCCAGCCACCGAATGTACGTTTCCAGTGCATACACCGCCGCCGGGCCATTGGTCGCGCCACCCCGCGTCACCGACGCCCCCACTGGCACCCCGTTTTCCACGCGGATACCCCACTCATCCACCGGCAGGCCATTCGGCAAACCCACATCGCCCACCCCGGCAATCGACAGCCACG
>JBCCQC010000505.1:0-4084 GCA_039024535.1 Chloroflexota bacterium | reverse complement strand
TGGCGCTGCTGGCAACGGCAGTTGTATTTGCGGCGCGGCAACCCCCCCCGCGCAGGCAGATTGCACTGGTGACGGCGTTCGGGGGGCTGGCGTGGGTGCTGTTCATGATTAATCTGTCGGCCAAACACATCTACGTGACGATGTACAGCGCGGGGCTGACGCTGGTAGTGTGGATGGCGCTTTTGCTATGGACAGAGCGCAGCAAATGGCTGGTGCGCGGCGTGGTGATTGTCGGCATGGTGCTGTTTGCGCTCTCTAACTGGCAGGCCCGCCAGACGTTAAACGCGGAATCCGCGACGCTGGAAGACTACACGCTGGATTTTGACCGGGTTCACGAGCAAATCGGCCCCGGCGAGGGCGTGGTGTATCTGGCGTATGGCTACTATCGTCCGTGGTGCATCATCAACAATAACCAGTGCTATGTGCTGGGCTACTACCTGAGCGATTACCTGCTCTCAGAGGACTACGCCGCCTCAGATTATGTGCTCTCGCCGCGCCCGTATCACATTGCGCCACAGTTCACCGATGCCGGGGAGCCGCTGGATTTACTGACGCCTGTCCGTACCGATAATGTGGTGACATACTTCATGGATAAGGCACAGTCACAACCGCGCACCGCCCCACCAGATGCCGCGCCCATGTTCCGCTTCGGGGAGCACATTACGTTGCAGGCGTGGGAGTTCGTGGGAAATATCAACGCGCAGCCGTGCGAAACGGTGGGCATTGAAAGCTGGTGGCTGGCCGATGATGCCCCGAATACCAACTACAACATGCAGGTCGTGATGGTGGACGCAAACGGCGGCGCAGTCACCGAGGCGAACAGTCCGCTGGCGCTGGTGCCCACGCAATTGTGGGAACCGGGCCGCTTTACGTTCGATCAGCGTCCGCTGACGGTGCCGTGTGATACGCCGCCCGGAGAGTACCCGCTGATTATGGGCGTGTATGATCCGAACTCGCTGGTACCGCAGTCGGTCACGGATGGGGAGGGTAACGAGGTGGGTAACCAGGTGTACCTGACAACGGTGTTTGTGCAGTAGCGTGTGGTAATCTGCTATGTGTGGGGATGAGACCGTATTTTTGACGCAAAGGCGCAGTGACGCAGGGAAAAACCCGATAGCACATGAACATAGCACGGCAATGGCTCAATATCTGTGGAACAGAATGCCCGTCAACATCACAGTACAGGTCACACTGGCTGAAAACTCTCTGCGTCCCTGCGTCAGAATCTGGTTATCAACCGCAAGAAGCCCGGTAAAAACGCCATGAAAACCGTCACCTCCATCACCATTACCCCGCCATTTGCTGTGCAGAAAGTGGCCGTGCCACTGCTGTGGCAGCACACCTATGACGTGGTGCGCCGACTGCCCGCGCATGTCTCAATACTCTACCCTTTCGTGCCAGAACCCGACCTCCCTGCCGCGACAGAGCGCCTGCGCGACCTGTGCGCCGACGTTACCCCATTCGACATCACTGTGGCCGGGTATGGTGAGTTCCCGCAGGTGACGTACATGCAAATCGAACCCTCGGATGCGCTAACCGTACTGATGCAACAGGTACACGCTGCCTTCCCGGAGTGTGAGCCGTATCACGGCACCTTCGGCAAAGACGTGCCGCCGCCCCACATCACCGTAGGTGTGTTCAACTCGAAGAACAAGCAGCGTCAGGCTACCTTCCCGGCCTATGAGCCGATGACATTCACGGTGGACAGGCTGCATGTGAACCTCGGCGCAGAAAATCGCATCCTGACATGGCTGGTGCGTGATGTGGTAATGCTGGGCCGGTAAGACGCGCTGCCGTTTCGTGCTCTGGTACAATAAACCCAATTTATAGATAACAAACGGAGGAACCCTATGCCCGTTTACGATACCCCCATCAACACGGACACCAGTAGTTTGCCGCGTGTGCTGGCAACCGGCGTCCCCGTGGTGCTATACCTGTTCAAAACCCCATCAGAGCCGCTGGATGAGGCGTTTAAAGACGCCGCGAAAGAGTTTGCCGGGGAACTGCTGGTGGCGAAGGTGGACGTGAACGCCAGCCCATCCATCCACGCAGACTACGGTAACATTGCGCTGCCAGCCATTGTGACCATTGACGAGGGCGAGATTGAATCGCAGGCGGGGAACATTCGTCCGGCGGATGTCGAAGCACACATCGACTTTTTCACGGGCAACGGCCCCTTCCCGGAGGAAACTGCCGCCGAACGCGAAGACCGGCTGGGTGACAGCACCGGCCCCGTTCACGTCACCGATGCGTCGTTCCAGAGCGAGGTGCTGAACAGTGATGTGCCGGTGCTGGTAGACTTCTGGGCGGAGTGGTGCGGGCCGTGCCATATGATTGCCCCATCACTGGAGGAACTGGCCGCCGAATATGCCGGGAAGGTAAAGGTGGCGAAGCTCAACGTAGATGAAAACCGCAACACCGCCATGCAGTATCAGGTGCAGGGCATCCCCATGCTGTTGATGTTCAAGGGTGGCAGGGCGGTTGATAAGCTGGTGGGCGCACACCCCAAACCAAATATTGAGCAGGTGATCCGCAAGGTGCTGTGAGGTGTTCAGGGATATTGACCGGAGTTTGATACAGGATACCATCACGCAGGGATAGCGTTCTCAACGGGTGACACAGGTGTTTTGCTCATGGAGCGAAACACCCCTTGCGTCTCTGCGCCTTCGCGCCTTTGCGTTAAAACTGCGCTGATATTATCCACAGCAAACGCGGTCGGGGCCGCCCGGCTACACACAGGAGAGAGAACCCCATATGACCGACATTCAACAGACGCTCGTGCAGATCGTCAACCGTGTCGTACACATCCGCCTGACCCTGAACCGCGCCGTCGATATGCTGCTGGAACGGGACACCCCGCCGGGCGGCTACACCCTCCCCGCACTGAGCGTATACGACATGGAGCGCTATATTACGCACTGGCGCTTTCTCATCCCGCCACAGCCAGAGAGCAAAGCCCACATCATCCGCCACATATTGGAGGGCTTCGCATTTTCGCCCGCAGCCTTCCCGCAGATAGCCGCCGCCCTCGAACTGGACAGCGCGGCGGTAAAAACTGCGTACCAGCAGGCATTTGATGAAGACCTCGCCAGCCGCTACACCGAAAACATTCCCGCCGAGGAAATCGCAGATACGGAAGCCGCACAGGATGTGCTGGCCGAATTGCAGTGGCAGTACCTCAAGCGTGGGGAGGTGTTGTTCACGCAGGGTGAGAGCGGCGACTATCTCTACAGCGTTGTAGATGGCCGGTTGCGCTCCGTGCTCACGCTGCCCAACGGCCAGAGCGTCACGCTGGAATTCCACTCCGGGGAACTGGTGGGCGAGCAGGCCATCATGTCAGAAATTCCCTACACGGCCACAGTCACGGCCCTGCGCGATAGCGACCTGGTGCGGATGCACCGCGACGGGTTCGAGCGGCTGGTGCAGAAGTACCCGCGCGGCATGATGCAGCTTGCTTACCAGCTCATGACGCGCAGCCAGAAAGTCAGCGGACTGACGCCCACCGCACCGCAGCCGCAGTCTATAGCCATATTGCCGGTCACTGCCGGGACGGACGATTTTGCAGAGCGGCTTATGGCAACCTTCCAGAGCTACCAGCAGCGCCAATCTGTGGTGCTGGCCCCCGCCGAACTGGACGAGAAGATGCCGCCGGAAATCCTGCTCAATCTGGAATCGCTGGTAGACGACTATATTTTCGTGGACTGGTTGCAGGCCATGCAGAACAACATCGACATTCTTCTGCTGGTGGGCGACCTCGCCTACCCGAACTGGACGCGCCGCGCCATCGAACAGGCCGACCACATCATTATTGTGGGCCGCGCCGGGGAACCGTTCGAGTTTGCCCCGTGGAAAGCCATTTTTGACAACATGGAACACCCGGAACTCACGGCAGAGCGCGAACTGGTTATGCTGCACGACACACACGACACCGGCCCCTACGATACCCGCGACTGGCTGCGTCAGACGGACAATGCACGCCATCATCACATCGCGCTGGATAGCGACGCCGGGTTTGAGCGGGTGGTGCGCTTTATACTGGGCAAAGCAGTGGGGTTCGTGTTCGGCGGTGGCGGGATGCGCGGGG
>JBCCQC010000504.1:0-4089 GCA_039024535.1 Chloroflexota bacterium | reverse complement strand
GGTTTTGCGATCAGAACCCGAACGGGTTGCTGAGCCATGCGTCTTTTTCCCTTCTGCAAATTGGTTGCTGCCTGTACTGGTTGCACAGTATAACAGAACAAGGTTAAGGGCAGGCTACAGGAAGCGGTAGATAAACCCAACAAAATCACAACCTCGATTCATTCGCCATCTGTCTGTAAGCTGTGCTAAAATACTGTGGTGAAGTCTTGCGATTTTATAACCTGTCTCCATTCCACTTTACGCATATGCACAAACCCCGGAAACAATCAGGAAAGTGAGCGGTATGAGCGTTGCAAACCCAACCCGGAGCGAAACCACTAACCCCACCACAACCCGCCCTGACGTGCGATTATTGGCCCTGCAAATTTTTACTGGTGTTGTCGTTGCGGCGGCGGCCATTGCCTGTGTTGCTTATATGGTGGCGGGTTTGCAGTGGCGTAGCGGAACCTTTGCGGGCTTTAATATGTCTTTCTCATTTGTTGTGGACGGCAACCGATCATTCGGTGAAGGCGTGATGCTGGCTGATGGTGTGGATGTGGAACCCACAGCGGAGTGGGCTGGCCTTGCTGCTGGCCTGCAACGGGGCGATCAGATTATCGGGATCAGTGATGGTGAGCCTGGCACCTTTGATGTTGACCTGAGTAATTACATTGAGACGGGCCTGTATCGTAATGGCTGGGGCGTTTTCCAGGATACTATCGACCGGCAGCAGTATGGCGACACGATCCGGGTGGAGTTTTTGCGTCCGGTTGAAAACGCGGAAGCACTGGCAGGCAGTGTCCAGTGTGATGAGAATTCCATGAGTGATGGGTTTGTGCTGTGCAGCGTGGAATACGCTTTGCAACCGATGCCGACCAGTGACTTTATGACGTTTTTTGTACTCCCGTTCATCACCGGTCTGGTTGCGCTGGTCATCGGTGTTGCTCTGATGTTCCTGCGCCCCAACGAGCCATCGGCCCTGTTGATTACCCTGTTGTGTGTGTCGCTGGGGGTGTTCAGTGCGGGGGTGTTTAACAACAGCACATCTCACTTCGCCATGCCGCTCTGGTATGCGGCGACCACAATCACCGGGTGTATTGCCTTTTTAATCGCGCTGGGGTTCCCTACCAGACCGGCGTTTGTCCATCGCTATCCGTCGATTTTTGTGGTTCCACCGATTGTTTCCGCCATTATTCTGGGCGTCACGCTTTACCTGTTTTACAACCTGCCTGCGCCACAAAATTTCACTGCTGTGTGGGGTATGCCGGTGGGTCTGGTGCTGACAGGTTTTGCTACGGTGCTGGTCAGCCTTATGCTGCGGCGGCGGTATACAGTTTCCAGCATTTATCGTGACCAGATCAATACGAGCCTCATCGGGGTGGGGATTGCGGCCATACCGGTGCTGTTGTGGATGCTGGGTACGTTTGCGATTATTGTGGGGAGTGATGTGGTACTGCCGTTTAACAGCGCCACTGTGCTGCCGTTTTTCATCTCGATTCCAATCAGCATGACTTATGCTGTGCTTCAGTACCGGGGATTTGATACAGATCGTGTGCTGAGCCAGGGCATCACCTACTTTATTTTGTTAACCGGGCTGGTTGCTGGCTATTCACTGCTGGTGTTCGGGGTCAATTTGCTGTTGTTCAGGTTTATTCCGGAGGGCATCGCAGCGGACAGCGCTTTTCTGGTGGGGGTGGTGATCTTTGTTATTGCTGTCGCCTTTCTGCCAGTACGGTCACGGTTGCAAGGCCAGATTGACCGCATTTACTTCCGGGAACGGCGTCAATTCCAGGAGATTCTGGAGGAATTTTCCGCAGAGGTTTCATCTGCACAGGACTTTGTGGACATTTTGAGCCGGTATGTGGAAAAGGTGCAGGATGCGATGAGCAGCCGCAGTGTTTTCATCTTTTTGCCGGATGAAGAAAGTGGTGAGTTTACTGCGCACCCTACCTCAAAACCGGATACAGATGTGCGCTTTGGCCTACAGAGTGACATGATTACACTGTTGCAGAACGCCCCCGGCCCGATCCGCGTGGCGGGTGCCGAAGTGTGGGTGAAGGAATTGATCCCGGAACGCA
Organism: Chloroflexota bacterium; assembly: GCA_039024535.1. Taxonomy (GTDB): domain Bacteria; phylum Chloroflexota; class Anaerolineae; order Aggregatilineales; family Phototrophicaceae; genus DAOTTY01. Next base: position 2,032 of record JBCCQC010000504.1, on the reverse strand, counting down.
CGCGGCTGAACATCCTGAAGGCCAACCTGATCCTGCCATTACAGGGAACCCGCAATGCTATCAACGGGTTTGTTGTGCTGGGGCCACCGCACAGCTATCACGGTGAGTACCGGCATGAGGAAATTCGCTTTCTGGAAAATATCACGCGGCAGATGGCGACCTCGGTTGAGCGCTCCAGAATGGTTGCCTCGCTTGAGCGACGAGTAAATGAACTGGATGTGTTGAGCCAGGTGAGCCAGGCGGTTAACTTTGCCGTGGAGTTTGATGACCTGCTGGAGCTAATCAGCGCACAGACGCAGAAGCTGATCGAAGCCACCCACTTCTACATTACCCTGCGCGATACCAGCACTAACCAGATGTATTATGCTTTCTTTATGGAGTTTAATGAACGGCATCGCGGGCGAGAGAATGTGCGCTGGCTGATGGGCAACGACCTGTACTCCCGAATCCTCGAAAATGGGCAGGCAGAGCGGCAGGACAACTACGCTGTGACGGTGAGCACCCTGAACCTTGACCCGCGTGGGATTGATGATGAGGTGAATGCATGGATGGGTGTGCCGCTTATTGCCGGTACGACGCGGCTGGGTGTGATGGCTGTTGGTACGTGGCGCAGCGGGTTTGTTTACACCGATGACCATATGAAGAGCTTCGTGGATATTGGCGCACTGGCGGCAACATCGCTGGATAAGGCCCGCCTGTTTGAGGAGGCCAATGAGCGTGCCCGCCAGCTACGTGCCCTGAATGACATCAGCCGGCAGTTACAGGCAGAGCGTGATATTGAACGCCTGTTGACGCTGGTTACTTCCAGTGCGGTTAACATTCTGGATGCGGAGGCGGGTTCTCTGTTGTTGACGGTGAGCGATGATGACACGATCAGCCCGGAGGAGCGCGATCTTGAGTTCCGGGTGGTTGTCGGCGGCTCCGGGCATGACTTGATCGGCCAGCGTGTGAAAGCGGGGCATGGCCTTGTGGGCCAGGTGGCACGCGAGGGCAAGCCGGTTATTGTGAACAACACGCACGAAGATAAACGGTGGGAGGGTGAAGTTGTTGAGGATAAGACCTTCCAGACGGCTTCCCTGCTGGCTGTGCCGCTTATGGCGAACAATATGGTTATCGGTGTGCTGGAAGTGCTGAACAAGAAAGACGGTGGCCTGTATGTGAACGAAGATGCCGAAGTGCTGGACATCTTCGCGGGTCAGGCAGCCATTGCTATTGAGAATGTGCGCCTGTTCCAGAAGACGGACGAACAGCTTGATGCCCGCGTGCGTGAGCTGGAAACACAGGAACGGATTGATGCGGAACTGAACCGGGCGCTTGATATGACACGTGTGGCCGAAATTACGATCAAGTGGGCTGTAGCCAACAGCGGTGCCAGTGCTGCGGTTATTGGCCTGGTGACGGAAGACGAACCGCCACTGTTTGAGGTTCTTAAAAGCTATGGTTACGAGGCGGATGACCTGCCAGAGGGCGCAGATGAAAAATACTGGCCGCTGGGGGACGGTATTGCCAGCCGTGTGCTGCGTACACGCCGTGCAGAAACGCAGACCGACTTTACGAACGACCCGGATTACAGGCCCAGCCTGCGCGGTAGTAACAGCCAGATTACGATACCGATGCTGGCCGGTGGTGAGTTGATTGCGATGTTGATTCTGGAAAAGAACACCGACCCGCCGCTGAATATTCTTGACCAGGACTTTGTGCAGCGCCTTGCCGACCATGCCGCTATCGCCCTGGAAAATGCCCGCCTGTACAGTGAACTTTCTATGGCGAATAAAGTACAGAGCGATATGATGGGCATCGGCGCACACGAACTGAAGAACGCACTGACCCCCATTCGTGGCTATGTTGACCTCGTAAAAGCAATGGGCGGTGTGAACGACAAGCAAACCGACTTTCTGGAAGTCATCAAGCGTAACACCGACCGCGCCCGTCTGATTATCACCGACCTGCGTGACTTCGCAGCAGACCGCGCCGAAGAACTGAATATCAACCCGGGCACAGTTAGCTTGCGCCACATTGTGATTGAAACCCT
>JBCCQC010000503.1:0-4090 GCA_039024535.1 Chloroflexota bacterium | reverse complement strand
TGCCTGTGCTGGCGCTGGTGTTGTTCTCCTTCCAGGGATCCACGCTGCCAGTGCCGCCCTTCGATGGGCCGAGTTTGCAGTGGTACCGCGAGGTTTTTGACGACCGTAACCTGATGGAAGCCCTGCGTAATTCGCTGGTGGTGGGGCTGGTATCTTCTTCTATTGCAACGGTGCTGGCAGTGCTGGCGGCCTATGCGCTGGCCCGCTACCGCATCTTCGCCAGCAATATTGTCCGCGCTATGCTCATTGCGCCGCTTAACGTCAGCTATCTGGTCATCGGGCTGGGCCTGCTGATTATGTTTAACGCGCTGAACCTGCCGAAGTCGCTGGTGGCGGTGATTATCGGGCATGTGGTGATTAACTTCCCGATCTGTTTTGCCATTATTTACAGCCAGCTTGGTGAGCGGCAGGCCAACCTGGAACGCGCCGCCCGTGACCTGGGCGCGGCAGAGTGGCAGGTGATTACACTGATTACGATTCCGCTGCTGTACCCGGCTATTTTCGCTGGCTTTGCACTGTCGTTTACGCTGTCGTGGGATGAGTTTATTATTGCGCTGCTGCTCACCCGCTTTGATGTGACGCTGCCGGTAGAGATCGACAGTTTGCTGCGGCGCGGCCTCAACCCGAAGACGAACGCGATTGGCAGCGTGGTGTTTGGCGTGTCGATTGCACTGGTACTCATTGCAGAACTGATTATATTTGGACGGGGGGCAACCGACCGTGACGAATCCTAGCGGCATCGACATCCGTGGCGTGAGCAAACACTACGGGAGTAACATTGCGCTCAACAACATCAACCTCAACATTCCGAAAGGCTCGTTTACGGTGCTGCTGGGGCCATCTGGCAGTGGCAAAACCACCCTGCTGAATATTCTGGGCGGCTTTGCAGAACCCACCGAAGGCGCGGTCTACATTGACGGTGAGGACGTGACCCATATGACCCCGGCACAGCGCCCTACGTCTACCGTTTTCCAGGATTACGCCCTGTTCCCGCATATGACCGTTGCCGGCAACGTGGAGTTCGGGTTGAAGATGCGCCGCATCTTCCGCACAGAGCGTGAACGCATGGTTACAAATATTCTGGGTGTGGTGGGCCTCTCCGATATGGCCGACCGGCGCATTCATCAGCTATCTGGCGGGCAGCGGCAACGTGTGGCACTGGCGCGTAGCCTGGTGGTGCAGCCGTCGCTGCTGCTGCTGGATGAACCGCTGGGCGCACTGGATTTGAACCTGCGCCGCCAGATGCAAACCGAACTCACGACGATCCAGAAGCGAGTGGGCACCACGTTTGTTCACGTCACGCACGACCAGGACGAAGCCATGAGCATTGCCGATACGATTGTGGTGCTTAACGGTGGGCAGATGATGGACGTGGGCACGCCGCAGGATGTGTACCTGCGCCCACACACACGCTTTACCGCCACGTTTATGGGCGATAGTAACCTGATTGACGGCGTGGTGCGCTCCAGTAGTGCGGAGGGGCTGGATATTGAAACGCATATGGGCATGGTGTGCGTTAATGGCGACGCCAGCGTGGGCCAGGCCGTGACGCTGGCGATCCGCCCGGAGCAGCTTTACATTGACGCAGACGACACGCACTTCCCCGGCGATGCCATCCCCCTGGGGCGTGCGATTATTGAAACGATGGTGTTTGTGGGCACCCGCTACGAGTGCGAAGCCGTCCACGAAACCACACGCTCCCGGCTTGTTCTCACGCTGCCCCAGAACACCCGCTACCAGCGCGGCGAGGACGTTGCCATTGCCGTGAACAAAGATGATGTGGTGGTGCTGACGGCGTAACACATCACAAAACCCCCATCCCCGGCCCTTCCCCCGCGACGGGGGAGGGGAGCCATCACGCAGCAAAATCCCCTCCCTGTGACGGGGAGGGGACACAGGGGAGGGGTAAACTCTGAAACCATATAGTTTCGGATCAGCCACATCACTACCCTACCCGATTGACACACAAAGGACACACCCCTATGCAACTGGCACGCCCCGACGAATGGTATCGCACGCAGAACATGGGCGACGGCGTGACGTACATCTACGAGCAGTACATGCCGCCGTTTTTCCGTTGCAATATGTTCCATGTGCGTGGCAGCGAGCGCGATATGCTGGTGGACAGCGGCAGCGGCGTGGTACCCCTGCGCGATTGGGTCGCTGTACTGAATGGCCGCCCGCTTGTGGCCGTTGCCAGCCACACCCACTTTGACCACATCGGCTGCCAGTTCCAGTTTGAGGAGCGGCTGGTGCATGTGGCCGAGGCCGATATTATGGCGAACCCCACCCGCGAGAACACACTCATCGAAGATTATGTAACGGCTGCCGAAGACCTGTTTACGAAGCTGCCCCCCAACGGCTTCGACCCGGCTACGTACAGCATCCCGGCGGCCCCGGCAACCGCTACGCTCCAGGACGGCGACCTGATTGACCTGGGCGACCGCACGTTTGCCGTCATCCACACACCCGGCCACAGCCCCGGCGGCATTGCACTGTGGGAAGAAGCGACGGGTGTGCTCATTGCCGGGGATATTGTGTACGATGGTGAACTGGTCGAAGACACCTACCACTCCGATATGGACGACTACATCGCCAGCATGAAGCGCCTGCTGGATATTCCGGCGAAGATCGTTCACGGCGGCCACTTCGACAGCTTCGACGGCGACCGGATGCGCGAAATTATTACGGAGTGGCTGCGTGAGAAGGGTGCGCTGTAACCTCACCACCGTTTTTGCTGGGCATGTCGTGCCATGCCCCTACCGTGCACAATTCCCCGGATGATAACGATTCTTATGGCGAAATACGGCTGTTTCGGTCACACTATAAGCAAAGATACAACAATCGGGAGCATCGGGATTGTGCGCAAGCTAACTATTTTTTTGCTGTTCATTACACTGCTGGCGATGGTCAGTGCGTCTGTGGCGCAGAACGCCGTGGAAATCGAAATTTTCGTCGAGCCGGACAGCCTGACCGTCTACGTTCCCGGCAACCAGCCCGTTTCTCTTTCACTAACACAAACGCCCACCACTACTGCAACACCAGATCATTCCGCTGAGAGTATTGCCAGAACCGGCGTTAGTGCTAACGCAGAGTGGGAACCCTACTTACCGTATATCCGGGAGTTTAAAGGTGTTGAGATGGTTCTGGTGCCAGCGGGTGAGTTTACAATGGGTAGCATAGAAACAGAAGTTGATGACGCACTTGCCATGTGCAACGCCGCTGACAGCGAAAGCAATTGTGTACGTGAATGGTTTGAAGATGAGACTCCTGCCCATTCGCAGCACATGGCCGAACCGTACTGGATTGATCGAACTGAGGTGACACGGGCACAGTATCAGCAATGTGTGGATACAGGCATATGCGAAGAAACACCCGCCTCGGAATATTCGACGGAACCAAATCAACCTATCAATAATGTGACATGGATTCAGGCAAAAGACTACTGTGAGTGGCGAGAGGCCCGTTTACCAACCGAACGCGAATGGGAATATGCGGCACGAGGGCCGGACAACTTGATTTTCCCGTGGGGTAATACCATGCAAGGAAATGAAGCCAATCACTGTGACACTAACTGTGCCATCGATAGCAACTGGCGTTTTGTGAATGAGGAACACGACGACGGGTTCGCAGCAACAGCACCCGTAGATAGTTATGAAACTGATTTATCATGGGTAGGCGCATCGGACATGGCAGGTAACTTTCGGGAGTGGGTCAGCACAATCTACGATCAGGATACATTTACATACCCCTATCGGGTTGATGGCCGGGAGGACAGCACGGCAGAAACATGGCGCGTACTGCGCGGTGGTTCATGGTTCATGCCTGAAGACGTTGTACGTTCAAACAATCGTAATAGGGGCTATTCCGTCGATTTCGGCCCCGATCTTGGCTTTCGCTGCGCCCGTTCCATTGACCCATAGCACCGGGAGGGCCGCTGCGCCCTCCCCGCCATTACCCCTCGTGATGCCCATACGCTACAATCTGCGGTAAATGATCCGCACAGAGAGGACAGATACCATGAGCGTTGTGTGCATGGGAGAACTGCTGATTGACTTTGTATCGCTGGAAAGCGGCGTGGGCGTGGGCG
>JBCCQC010000502.1:0-4105 GCA_039024535.1 Chloroflexota bacterium | reverse complement strand
CTTCTGCCAGTGTGAAATCGATTCGTTTTCCCATACCCACAGTTTACCCATCTTTTGGATAACTTTCGACTACTGGCTTACAGTTTGCCTTGAGCGGTCAAAACCGTGTTAAAATCGCCACATACCCCTTTTTGTTTAAGAGGCACACGAACACATGGACAGGCGAATTATCGAGTTCGTAAGGGCGATGCGGGCCGCAGGTGTACGCATCAGCCTTGCAGAAGCACAGGACGCGCTCAACGGTGTGGATATTGTTGGCAGCGGCAACCGTGAGGTCTTTAAAGAGGCCCTTCGCACCACGCTCATTAAAGATGCCAACCGTAGCCAGGCATTTGATTACTTCTTCCCGCTGTTTTTTAACGCCAGCAAGCCCCCGATGGAAAATATCCCGGATAACCTCTCCCCGGATGACCAGCAGAAGCTAAAAGACGCGCTGCAATCGCTGATGGGCAACATGCAGGCACTGCAACAACTGCTCCAGCAGATGATTAACGGCCAGCCATTTGATGATGGGCAGATGCAGCAGATGGCGCAAATGAGCGGCAAAATGGACAGTGCCGACATGCGCGACCGCCGCTCAATGGAACGCCGGATGCGCCAGCAGGCCGGGATGCAGCAGCTTCAGCAGATGATTGAAGAACTGATGCAGGAACTGGAAGCGATGGGCATGGGCGAACAGCAGCGCGAAGAAATCCGCGAGATGCTGGAGCAGAACGCGCAGGGCCTTGCCGAGCAAATCAGCCAGTATGCAGGGGCAACACTGGCAGAAAACATGGCCCAGACTGACCCCGACCCTAAAGACGACCTGATGGACGTGCCGTTTACCGCGCTCGGCGCCGATGAAATCGAGCAAATTCGTGGCGAAATCCGGCGGCTGGCAGCCCGGTTACGCAGCCGTGCCGCGTTACGCCAGCGCCGCGCAAAAATGGGCAAACCGGACATCCGGCGGACAATGCGGGCAAACCTGCGCTACGGCGGTGTGCCGATGGAAATGCGCTACAAAACAAATCACGTCAAGCCGTCGCTGGTGCTCATCTGCGACGTGAGTACGTCGGTGCGTTACTGCGCAGAGTTTTTGCTCACGCTGATTTACGAGTTGCAGGATCAGGTAGCGAAAACCGAGAGTTTCGTGTTCAATGCAGATCTTGCCGAGATCAGCAGCGTGTTCCGTGAGCACGAAACGCAGGAAGCCGTGCAGAAGGCGCTGGACGATAACCCGCCGGGGTACTACGCTACCGACCTCGGTACCAGCCTTGAAACCTACACAAAGGACTTCATGGGCAGTATGTCCAGCCGTACCACCGTGATTATTCTCGGCGATGGGCGCAACAACTACCGCGACCCACGCCTGGATATTGCGCAGGAGATTCAGCGCAAAGCACGGCGGCTCATCTGGTTTGTACCGGAGCACCCCAACGAGTGGGGCAGCGGCGATAGTGACATGATTGAGTATGCGCGGCGCAGTGACGGCACATACTACGTGAACAGCCTGCGTACACTGGCCGAGGCCGTGGATTCGGTTCTGGCGGACGGGTAATGTCCCTGCATCCATCGGGCATGGCGTTGGTGTTTGAAGGAATAATTGCTGGTAGGGGCGAGTCGGTGACTCGCCCAGGGTTTGCCACCAGCAAACCCCTACCGAAGTTATGTGTTTAATTATTCAATCGTCAATGGCCTCGCCCCTACGATGCAAACGCAAATACGAACTGCCCCTGTTCCATGTCGAATGTGACGGTGGGCGGTTCGTATTCCACGCCATGCGCGGCGGCCATCCATCCGGCCAGCGCAGGGGCCAGCGCCTCGTTCGGGATGTTCTCCGGCGTCACGTGCAGGGCTGTGACCTGTACCACGCTATCGAACTGTTCGGTTTTCTCCAGAAAATCATTACCCACCACTTCCAGCCCATAAGAAAGCCACTCTTTTTGCGCCTCCGTGTAGCCGTCAAAGCCAAGATACAACCCCGGCACCACCTCCAGCACATCCACGCCCACGTAATTTTCCAGCGCAACGATTTTGCAATCAATCTCCACGCGCAGTTGTTGTCCACTGTCACTTATCTGATAAACGTGGTGCATCAAGCATTATCCCCCACATTTTTGAATGCTTCGATTTGGTGCAGTGATGCCTGCGCTGTGGGATTATTCGGGAACTCTTGGAGCAGATTCCTGTAAGCAGCTTCCGCCTCAGATAATTTACCCATATACATGTAGCAGGCAGCTATATTGTTCAGGTCAGATTCCAGCAATGAATACTTTGATGAGTTTAACAGCGTCAGCGCGCGGTACTGATCCAGCCAGCGATTTTCTCTCAGGAACTTTACGCTGGCCTCAAATGCTTCCAGCGCACCCTTCCAATTATTTGCCTGCATCTGTTTGACACCACTCTGATGATCTCTGAGAATCATCCGTGGGAGCAGGCGCCGCAAACCGTACACAATCCCATAACTCACGATACCGGCCAGCAATAATTCGGTCTGAGTCGCCGGGTATGCAAGATACAGAGTAAACACAGCGGCTATGAACATAAAAGCAGCATAAACCAGTACCACAACACCCACACGCCACCACGAATACTCGCGTTTCAGCATGGGTATCTGTAGCTTTTTCTCACTCATTCGACCTCCTCCAGTAAGGTGATTTCCACGGTTTCCACATCATCCACGCCAACCCAGAATGGGCGCACCAGTTCGTAATTGCAGTCGCCTCCCGTCACAAAACGCACCGTCACGCGCAGGGTATCGTCTTCCTGCGCCCAGTCCACCACCTCATGATCTGCCGCGCAGCCCGTACCCACACTCCACGTCCCGGCCAGCACCCGCGCCCCATCTTCAAACTCGAAAGGCTCCCGTGCTACCGGGCGGCGACATAACCCGCTGGCATCCACGCGGTTATAGTACGCGATGTGCTCATCTGCGCTGCGCAGCACAACAATTTCCCCGGCGGCGTCCAGCGCGGCTTCGAAGCAGATACCGTACATGGTAAACAGTTCATCCGTCCACGGCAGCGGAACCGGCGTAGCAGTTGGGGTGGCTGCCGGGGTTGCCGTCACAGCCACAGCGGGGGAGGGTGGCAGCGGCGTTGGTGATGGCACTTCTGGCATCACCGTGGGAGCCGGTGACAGTACCGTGCAGAACCATATCGTCAACATTAAGAACAATGGAGGCTGTTTCAAATTTTTCACAAACCCGAACCGTAATTCGTGGTAAGATACCCCGGAACTCATAGATGCATTACGTCCCATGTAGTGCTATTATCTGTGCCATTATGCTCGATTTTAGAACCAGGACATAGAACGATATGCGCATCCTTGTAATTTCCGACATTCACGCCAATCTTACCGCTTTCCAGACTGTACTGGAGGATGCGAAAGGGGACTGGGACTATGTATGGTGCCTGGGCGATGTAGTTGGCTATGGGCCAGACCCTAATGAGTGTGTAGATTTACTACGCAGCCTGCCACACCTGTGTCTGGCTGGCAATCATGACTGGGCCGCGCTGAACCGGCTGGACGTGCGCACCTTCAACCCGGATGCGCGTAAAGCTGTCCAGTGGACGCAGGACACCGTGCGCCCGGATGTGGTGGCCTACCTTGAAGCGCTGCCAACCACCTTCGTAATCGACAACTACACGCTGGCCCACGGCAGCCCGCGTGAACCGGTGTGGGAATACATCCTGGAGCCGATTATTGCCGCGCTGAACTTCACCCAGTTCGAAACAGACTTCTGCCTCGTCGGTCACACACACCAGCCAATCATCTACAAAGTGGATGAAAAAGGCGACACCAGCGCCGTAGCCCCAACATATGGCCGCCCGCGCTCACTGGATGGCAACCGGCAGATTATCAACCCCGGCAGCGTGGGCCAGCCACGCGATGCCAACCCGAAAGCTGCCTATGCAATTCTCGACATGGAAGCCCACACCTTCGAACACCGCCGCATCCCGTATGATATTCCCGATGTACAGGAACGTATGCGAGCCGTGGACATGCCAGAGCGCCTCGTCACCCGCCTGGAACACGGCTGGTGAGGCATTCAATTATCTACTGATTAATTACATGGAAATCTGAATGACATGTTATAATCCAGCGATATGTAACTTACTGATCT
>JBCCQC010000501.1:0-4110 GCA_039024535.1 Chloroflexota bacterium | reverse complement strand
GCAAGTAACACCGGCAGACGCTGTGTTTGTGCTCAATCGGGTGGGAGAAGAGGGTGGGCTAGCTGACATTAACAAGGACGGTACTGTCACTGAGGCTGACGTCAACATTGTCATTGAGCGGATTGGCACTATGGTATCTGCCCCATGAACTCATAACAACTCACCGGATATTGAACGCGCTCATACCGGGACAGGGGGCAACCCCCGTCCCATGCCTCAGACCCGATTATGTTACACAGGCATATGATCTCTACCCGATCCAGAGTTGCCATTGCTGCGGCAGAGGTTTGCCCATCGCACGCAGGTAAACGCTCACCTTCGCATAGAAAATCAACAGCGACTCCCGGTAGACATGGAAATCAAAGGCCAGTGGGATATGCATGTCGTGGCCCCGGTCTACCATCTGTGTGTTGATCTGTTCGTCAGTCATGGCGGCGAGGGTATTTTTGATGTCGGCCTCCAGTTCGGTGTACCACGCCCGCAGTTTTTCCACGCTTACTGCTACAGAGCTATCCGGGTGAGTGTACGTCCAGTCATGCTGGAACGTCTTGAATGCCTGCGCGTAGATGTAGTCGCACTCGCCTACCTGCTGGCACACTTCGCCCAGCGTTATGTTACCGGGCAGCGCGAACTGTAAGTCTTCGTCGGTAAGTATCTCCATCAGCGTGTGGCGCATCGCCAGCGTACTTTCCAGAATCGGGAACTGCTGCTGTACGAAGTTGTTCATGGTGTGTCTCCTGTGTGTAATTAACTGATACTCACAGGGTAAACCTCAATTCCTGACACGTAGTGTCAACAATATCTGGTAGACTTCTGGAAAGTGCAAAATTCGTCGTATTGGGGGTTGTTCTGGATCCCTATTGATGATGCGTGGAGGAATAACATGCGTGCCGACCGTCTACTGTCCATGATGCTACTGTTGCAATCTCGCGGGCGAATGACCGCACAGGCCCTCGCCACGGAACTTGAAGTAAGTGAGCGCACGGTTTACCGTGACATTGACGCGCTGAGTGTAGCCGGGATACCCGTATATACGCAGACGGGGGCCAATGGCGGCGTTTTTCTGGATGAACATTATCGCGTATCACTGACGGGGTTGAACCGCGAGCAGGTGATGGCTGTGTTTGCCAGCGCAGAGGCCGGCCCACTGGCTGATATTGGTATGGGCCGCGCTGCGGAAGACAGCCTGATGAAATTATTCGCTGCGCTGCCTTCACCGCACCAGCGCGACGTTGAGCGAATGCGCCAGCGGTTCCACATTGACCCGGTGGGGTGGTTCTTTGCCGGGGATGTGCGGGTTTACCTGCGTGATTTGCAGATAGCGGTATGGGAAGACCTGCGCGTGCGTGTGCAGTATCAGTCGGTGGGGCACGGTGTGTACCCCGTCACGCTGGATGCGGTGGCGCTGGTGTCCAAGTCGGATCAGTGGTACATGGTGGGGCGCAAGCGCAACGGGGACTACCGCACATACCGGCTCACGCGCTTTCATGCGCTGGAACTGACCGATGAGCACTTTGAACGCGACGATACATTTGACCTTGCCGCCTACTGGCAGCGGTCACGCGAGCAGTTTAAATCGCAGATGGAGCAGCAGTTCCGGCCCTACCCGGCGCAATTGAGCGTCCACCCGGAGATGTTCTGGTACTTTGGCAGCTTTATGGAGGGGCGCTGGCGGCAGATTGGCGACCCGGACAAGAACCGCTGGATTCCGGTAGAGGTGCAGTTCGGGTCGATTGGTGAGGCACGCGCCCACATCATGGGGCTGGGCGATACAGTGACGGTGATTGCGCCGGATGAATTGCGGGATGAGATTGTGCAGATGGCGCAGATGGTACTGGCGCATCACAGCTCCACACAGTGAGATAATGCTACAATAGGTGCATCTGGCAATGGCAGGAGGCGATGAACTATGCGGGCACTCGGATGTTTAACGTTGATGATTTTGAGCGCGGGATTGTGCATCGGGGTGTTGTTCGCGTGGGAAAATCAGTCGCTGCTGGCGACGATTGAGCCTGTGTTCTGCCAGCCGTCGGAGGTACTGGATCTGCGGTTGTTTTCCAGCATCACCCGCCCGATTGATTTTTTCTGCTTCATGGATGACGGCAACATTGTTCGGCATTTGAACCTGCTTTCGTATGGTCTGCTGGCTGCGATCGTTCTACTGCCGGTTGTTGGTGTGGCGCTGGCCCTTGCTGATGATAATGATTTCGATATTGACATCGATATTGAAGACCTGTTCGAAGATGGGGTGAAGAAACTGCGCAAAGGTGAAATAAGCTCGATCATTATCTCACATGGAAAACACAGCGGCGATAAACGTTCGCTGGAGGACAAACTGGCTGAACTTGACCGGGTGTATGATGCCGGGATGATCGAAAAGAAAGAGTATGAACGAACGCGCCGTAAGGTACTGGATGAGTTTGCCGACGATGATTAGCTTCGGTTTACCCGTGATTTTGAGGATAATCCATTGCGTAAATCACTGACTCTGATACTGGCAATATTCGTTTATCTGGTTTCGACACCATCAAGTAAAGCGCAGTCCACATTCACAGTCGCAAGTTGGAGCAGCACAGATCCAAATGTTCTGGGATTGACGGACGGCGTGGAGGCAACCCTGTATGATATTAGCTTGAACTCAATACGGACTTTCGATATACCTGCGGCGGCGTATTCCGATGAGATACTGCAACAGATAAATAGATGGAGTCCTGATCTCAGGTATGTTGCACGAGTTACCTTATACAATGGTGATGTTCGTACATACCCCGGTTATCGCTACTCTGGTAGTACGCATCTGTCAGTATGGGATGTGGAAATGGGCCGACTTTTATTTGAGGTTTCCCCGCTTGATTTCACCCCACCTATTGTATGGAGCCAGCATAGTGACAGGTTAGCAATAAGTACATTTAGCACCCAGACTGGAATGAATATTGATCTTTACGATCTAACGGGCAAACTGATTTTTGAATTTCCACCGAGCAATACGGGGTTGTGGGATAGGTTCGCATGGAACTCAACGGGCAGGTTATTTGCGTACAACGCAGATGAAGACATACTGATTTATGATTTCGATACCAATCAGTATCTGGTTTCTCCCACACCAGATTTTATTTTTGACTTTGATTTGAAATTCTCAGCATCAAATCCCGATCTGCTCGCTTACTCCTCCTCTAATCCACAGGGAATTGTTATCTGGAATGTCAGGACTGCGCGAATTGAAGGAATTGCTGGTGGAGAGTATTTGCGCTTCGACTGGCAAAGCGACCGTCTGGTTACTATAGGCTATGATGAACAAATCCGCGTGTGGGATACCAGTAGCTTTCAGGAGTTGGCCTCATATGACCGGGGCTATATATCCTATCTGCAACTGAGTCCATTTTCAGATGTCATGCTGACAAACGGCACGGACACAAACACATACCAGATCATTGACCCACTGACGGGCAACATACTTGCTACTCAGCAGAGGTAGATGGTTGCAAACCCCATGAGCCGTTATGACCATTTATCGCACACCATGACACAATCTGTGATACACTGGCGACGTTTGAAAGGAGCCTTACAATGAGCGAAACAAAACTCCCGCGCTTCAGTGCGGAGGAACAGCAGCAAAACGAACGCGAAGCCCGTCTGCAATATGGCCCGGATACCGTCAATGAGTCTGTGGCGAAGTGGAACAGTTACACTGACGCCGAACGCGACGCGATTCTGGCAGAGCAGGATGCGATCTATGCGGGTATGGCAGCCGCACTGGAAAACGGCACCCCGGCCACAGACCCGGACGTGCGTGACCTTGTAGAACGCTGGCACCAGCACATTTACAACTTTTACGAGCCGACGCTGGAGATTATGCGCGGTCTTGCCGATATGTACGTGATGGATGCACGCTTCCGCGCGACGTTTGAGAAGTTCCATGCCGACCTGCCAGAGTATCTACAGGAAGCCATCGTGGACTATGTGGACGACCTCGAAACTGCCGAACTGGAGCGGATGCTGGCCGAGGACGAACAGCGTGCCCGCAGGCTGGGGCTGTAATTACGGAAGCCGCAAGTGGGCATTCAACGCTGTATGTGATACGCTGACGGTATCACATCTGTGAGAAGGAAG
>JBCCQC010000500.1:0-4112 GCA_039024535.1 Chloroflexota bacterium | reverse complement strand
GTTCACGCACACCTTCAAGAAGATGGGCATTAAAGCACACTTCGTAGACCCCACCGACATCGAAAACTGGGAAGAAGCCATCAACCCGAAGACGCGCGTGCTCTACGGCGAGACCATCGGCAACCCGCAGGGTAGCGTACTCGATATTGAGCGTGTGGCGCAGCTTGCCGACGCGCATAATATCCCGCTGGTGGTGGATAACACCTTTGGCACGCCATACCTGTGCCGCCCGATAGACTTCGGCGCGACCATTGTGACGCACTCCGCGACAAAATTTATTGGTGGGCACGGCAGTTCCATCGGCGGCGTCATCGTAGATAGTGGCAAGTTCGATTTCAGCAAGTTCGGCACTATTGCCGACCCCGACCCGGCTTACCACGACCTGAAGTTTTACGAAACGTTCGGGCACTACGGCTTTTTGATGAAAGCACGCGCTGTCACGCTGCGTGATGTGGGCGCGGCGATTTCGCCGTTTAATGCGTTCATGCTGATTCAGGGGTTGGAGACGCTTTCTGTGCGGATGGATCGCCATGTGCAGAACGCGCAGGCCATCGCAGAGTTCCTGAACGAGCACCCGAAGGTGGACTGGGTGGCCTACGCTGGCCTGCCGGATAATCAATTCCATGCGCTGGCGAATAAGTACACGCCGAAAGGCCCCGGCGCGATCTTCACATTCGGCATTGGCGGCAAGGATAAACGCCATGCCGGTAAGACGTTCATTGAGTCACTGCATCTGTTTTCACATCTGGCGAACGTGGGTGACGCCCGCAGCCTCGTCATTCACCCGGCATCCACCACCCACCAGCAGCTATCCGCAGCGGAACTGGAAGCCGCCGGGGTGGACGCGGGGATGATACGCCTGTCTATTGGAATGGAATCTACGGAGGATCTGTTATGGGATCTGGATCAAGCCTTGCAAGCGACGTAAGCATGAACTCGGTGCTGGATGAGGAAAGCCGCCTCAAATACCAGGACCCCGGCACCGTGCGGGACATCCTCAACCGCACAAAGACAATTGCGATGGTGGGCCTCTCGCCTAAAAGTGAGCGTCCCAGCCACTTTGTAGCGACCTACCTGCAATACGAGGGCTACCGCGTCATCCCGGTGAACCCGCGTGCCGATGAAATATTGGGTGAAAAAGCCTATCCCGACCTGCTCTCCATCCCGGATGACATTGCGGTGGACATGGTGGACGTGTTCCGCCGCCCGGAGGAAGTGCCGGAGATTGCGCGGCAGGCGGTGGAGATTGGCGCGAAGTCGCTGTGGCTGCAACTGAAGGTGGTCAGCCCGGAAGGGGCGCAGATTGCCGAAGATGGCGGCATGGACGTGGTGATGGATCGCTGCGTGAAGATCGAACACGGGCGCTATAACGGCAGCCTGCACTGGGTGGGAATGAACACCGAACTCATCAGTGCGCGGCGCGGCCAGCGGTATTTCTAACCCGAAATAACCGGGTACCGTCGAGGGTCGTGGCGGAGCGGGCATGCCCGCTCCCTACAGTGTTCATTCACCGCTGTTGCAGGGACGAGGTATACCTCGTCCGGCGCACTTCGGGCTACGCCCGACCACGCCGACAGCAACCGGCAAAAACTTATAGAGAAGGGGAAGCATAGACACTATCCTTCGAGACGCAACCGCACCAACAAAAAACCGAGATTACTGAATCGATTGCCTGGACTGATAAAGTTGCGACGAGCGGCACGCGCATTGATATGACGGTGGTTCCACGCGCCGCCACGCAGCACCCGATGGGCACCACCTGCATCAATACTGATATTCTCAGGTTGCCCGATAGTATTTAAACACCAGTGCCACACATTCCCGGACATATCAACAACACCGTAGGGACTATCGCCTTTGCCCTCGTACTGTGTGACGGGTGTCATTTTCCCGATGCCGGATTCATATGTGTTGGCGCGGTTTTTATGAAACTTGCTGCCCCACGGCCATGTACGCCCATCGTCGCCCTGTGCCGCCCGCTGCCACTGCATCTCTGTTGGTAATGTTATATTGCCAGACGCGCCGTTGCGCGTTCCTACGGTATCATTTAACCAGCGTGTAAACGCAATCGCCTCGTACCAGCTTACGCCCACCACCGGATGATCTGCACTATTATAGTCGCTATCCTGCCAGTAGCGCGGCAACGTCCAGCCCTGTTGCTGGCGCACGTTCCACAGGCCGTCGCCCCACCAGCCTTCTTTGTTGTAGCCGCCGGCGTGCATGAACATCGCAAACTGCGCGTTGGTCACCGGGTACTTCGCCATCATAAACGGCTTCACATCATATTCACCGTGTCCATCAATGGTCACCCACCCGCCGGGAATATCAATCCACGCGAACGGCCCCGGCAGTATCTCCAGCGTCAGGCGTGTCAGTTCAGCAGCGGTCACATCGCCCGATTTCGTAGAGACAGAGCCTGCTCTGTCCGCCGCAACCACCTTATCCACCACCTCAACTACCGGCGGTGCAGCAGGTTTCGGTTCCGGCTCGGACGCAATGAATTGCGTCCCTACAGGTTCGTTCGATTGCGCGGGTTTAACATCGGGTTGCGGCGGTGCGGGAGGTGGCCGGGTCATCGCGGCAATCATGTCGTCAATGTCGGCGCGCACGTCCACACCCACGCCGCGCCCTATCTCCTCCAGCAGGGCTTCCAGTGCATGTTCGCCGTCGGACAGCTTCCCGAACTTCAGACAGCGATCAATCAGGTGGGTAGCGAATTCATCGCTATTACCCCCGTATTCAATCTGTTTTATCAGCGGGGAGCCGAAGAACGCATTGCGCACCAGGCTCTCACGGGCGGTGGTGGAGGCGGGTACATGGTTCACAAGCAGGTCACGGACGCGGTTACGGGTTTTGCGGGTTAATCTCATGTCGGGTTTTCATGGTGACGAACGGGTACAGAGGTATTATGCGCCACCGGGTGCCGGGTCGCAACTCTCTCACGCCTCGTCTTCATCCGGGAACGTGACCTTCTCGTACACGTCCGCCAGTGCAAGTGTCACATCCAGCGCAGCAAGTTTTACAGCAGCATCCACACCGATGGTATCCTGTACCGTCCACACGTCGTTTTCCTGCCGCACATACCGCGAAATCGCGGGCATGGTCTGCGAAACGAGCAGAATCTCCTGTATAGATGGCGTTTGACGGTAGAGCATCGCTTTCAGTTCTTTATCGTAGCGCTGCGTGGAGGGCGAAAGTACCTCAATCACCACCTGCGGATTCGTCAGCGTATCAATCTGGCCGCTCTCAATCTGTGCTTCGCCACACACAGCAACAAGATCAGGATAGACATAGTTTTTGCCTGCCTGCACCGCCATATTTTCGGCGTATGCTTTGCAGGGGCGCTTTCGCAACGCAGACCAGAACAATCCCGAAAGGTTAAATACAATCTGGTTATGCGGTTCACTTGCACCGGCCATTGCATACACACGCCCGTGGATATACTCATGCCGTTCGTCGCTATTACGCTCGAATTCGAGGTATTCGCCGCGTGACATGCGTGGATTATCTTGCTGTGGTAGTGCCATGTATGCCTCCGGGATGGTTTCTGCCATTATAGCACCGGGCACGGGGGATGTGTGGGCATGGACGTACCATGCCCGTGTTGCTGCGGAGTCTAGCTTTCCAGTTTGGTGTCCAGGCGGAGGTGGGGTTTCTCGGCCAGCAGTTCTTCCTGCGTCTCCGGGCGGGAGGGTACCACACACAGGAACGTCAGCGGCTCGTCGGTCGTGCTCTCAAACTGGTGAATTTCCCAGCCGGGGATGTACACAATGTCTCCGGCGCTGATCTCGTGCCATTCCTCGTCCAGCAGCACGCGCCCTTCGCCGTGCATAATCATCACGCCGTGGTCATGCACGTGGTGGTCGAGGTTGCTCTTGCCACGCGGCGGAATCGTGAAGTAGCGCATCCCGAAGAACGGTGCGCCCGTCTCCTTATTCACCAGTACCTGCTTGCTGGCACCGCTGGCGACTGTATCGCCCTCGTAAACCGTCTTTTCAATGTCTTCCCATTCCATGTAGGGGCCGTCCTGGGTGCGCTTGTGAATCTTGCCCATATGTCAATTCCTTTCTAAAAAATGTCTGTTACCTGTTGACGTGCTATCATAGCGAAAT
>JBCCQC010000499.1:0-4123 GCA_039024535.1 Chloroflexota bacterium | reverse complement strand
GGCATCACGCACGGCTTCTGGCTCTGTAGATTCTGCGCGGGAGAGTGCGTCTGCGATGATATAAACAGACTGGTAGGCGAGCACGGCGCTGGTGCGCATATCTTCTTCGTACAGTTCCATGAACTTCGCCCGGACTTCGATAGCCGTTTCATTGGAGGCGTCCCAGTGGTAGTTCGAATTGAGGAAGCACTCGGCAAGGTCGCCTGTGTCGGCAACAAACTGTGACTGGTCGTAGGTGCCCTGCGCAACACCGTATACAAAGCGCACATCAATGCCTACTTCTTCGGCATTACGCGCTACCAGCAGGCCGTCGTTGTAGTAGCCGGTTACAACCAGCACATCGGCGGCGGCGGCATTTGCCAGGGTCATGTCTGTGGTGAGGTCGGTCACGCTGAGGCTGTACGGGATTTCCTCGACAATTTCGATACCGAGTTCCTCTGCCTGAATTGCAAAGGCATCGCGCACGCTCTGGCCGTAGTCGGTGTCACCCTCGTACATGTAAACGACCGTAGAAATGTCCTCGCCAGCGGCTTCTGCCATCTGCTGGAGGAAGATAGCACCATTCACACCCATTGACGTGGCATTCGGTTGGAGACGGAACACGAATTCATAGCCCTGATCCAGAATGGCGTCGGCTACGGCCACATCAATCACCATCGGGATGCCTTCGCGCTCTGCAATTGCGGCTACGTTGGAGGTTACGGCAGACTGGAAGGTACCGATGAGTGCGCCTGCACCCTCTTCGATGAGGCGTTCGGCTTCGGTCTGGCCTACTTCGGCAGAGCCGGTGGAGTCTGCACCGGCATATTCCAGCATAACGCCGTTGATGCCGCCCATTTCGTTAATCTCGTCAACGGCCATCTGAGCGGCGTTGTCCATCTGGATGCCATCGGCGGCGAGGCCACCCGTGAGTGGGTGGATACCACCGATAATGAATACTTCTTCGTCCTGCGCGGACGTAATAGAGGCGGCCATCACCAGCAGGGTGACCAGCACAAGAACAGTCAGGAAACGCTTTGTCATAATTTTGTTCTCCTTGAATGTGTTCATAAACTTAAAATCATGTGCGCGGCGTACGCTGCGACATGGATTTCACATTACGTAATAGATTGGGCGGCGTGCCTGCCCGCGAGGTAGCCATACACAAACGCCGTCAGCAGGCCGTTGCCGCTTAAATACCCGGCGGCACCGTGCCCACTGACGCCAGCGGCAGTACCGCCCCCTGCGTACAGGTTCGGGATGGGTGTGCCATCGTTGTGCAGTACACGCCCCACCTCGTCCACGACAAGGCCGCCCTGTGTGTGGAACAGCGCCCCGGTGACTTTCACACCGTAGTAGGGCGGTTCCAGCGGGCGTGAGAGTGCGCGGCCCTGTTCGTCTGCTGCTTCGCCACATCCGGCGGCATTAAACGCAGTCATGGTCTGTGTTAACCCGTGCGCATCTATGCCGAGTTGTTCTGCGAGTGCTTCCGGCGTTTCTGCCGAAATAATCGCGGCGGCTTGCATCGCTACCTGATACTTTTCGAAGGTGAGGCCGAGCCGGTGGATTTTCTCGTCGTAGATGTCCCATGCGATGCCGTCCGGTTGGGCCAGCACTTCTAATGAGCGTTCGCTGTAGCCCTGGTCTTCTGTGCCGAAGCGCTGCCCGTGTTTGTTGACCTGGAAACCGCCCTCCGTCACCATCGCGTAGGAGATCAGTTCGTTGGCCTGTGTGGATACGGAATTGTGACCCTGGTAGGCGTCCATGTAAGCTGTTGCCGCGCCATTTTCAATGCCCCATGCAATGCCCTCGCCCGTGTTGCCGGGGCTGCCGAAGTACATCGCGCTGGCAATATCCGGCGTGAACTCGCGCACCATGTCGCTGTTTGCGCCGAAGCCGTTTGTGGCGAGGATCAGCTTTTTGCCCATCAGCGATGCATCGACGTTATCAACACTGACCGCTACTTCGTCATCAGATAGCTTTACCCCGGTAACGGCGGTGTTGTCCATGATTGTGATGTTGTCGTGTGCTTCTGCTGCGCGGAGTAAATCTGTGTGGAGGTCTGCGCCGGTGCTGGTGGGCGGCGCGTGCATCCGATAGGTTGAGTGGCCCGGATAGGTGAAGTCCTCGACAAATTCGAGGGTCACGCTGCATTCATCTACCAGCCATTCTACCACTTCGGGGATGATGTTCGTCATGTGGCGTGTGATTGCGGGATCAGATTTGTGCCTGTTCTTATTCAGGATGTCATTAGCGAAGTCTTCTGGCGTTTCTTCAACTCCGGCGGCTTTCTGGAAGCGTGTACCTGCTGCCGGGATCATCCCCGATGACCGGGCAGTGTTGCTGCGGGATTCGAAGCTCTTTTCGATGAGCATGACCCGTGCGCCGTGCTGGGCGGCTGCCAGTGCCGCCGTGAGGCCGCACGCGCCGCCACCCACTACAATAATATCCATCATCACCAATCTATGCCCTCGCTGACACAGGCTTTGCGGATGGACGATGAATGTATTGCCCTTTTGCGTCGCCCACCACGCTGCCGTTGTGATAGACGGTGTTGCCGCGCAGCAGTGTGCGTTTGACCTGCCCGGTAAGTTCGTGACCTTCAAACGGGGTATAGCCCTGCTCACTTTCGGATTCTGCGGCGCGGACGGTAAATGTCTCGTTCGGGTCAAGCAACACGAGGTCGGCATCGTAGCCCACGGCAATATCACCCTTGTTCAGCAGGCCATACCGCTGTGCCGGGTTCCAGCAGAGCAGTTCTGCCATGTGGTTGTAGGACATGCCGCGCTTGCTGCCCTCACTGAACACGCCGCTGAGTAGATATTCTGTGCCGCCGAAGCCACTTTTGGCCAGCCAGATGTCGTCGGCATTTTCCTGCGCTACTTTTTCTTCCGCAGAGCAGCAGGCGTGGTCACTGACAATCCAGTCCACCTTGCGATCCAGCACGGCTTCCCACAGAAATTCAACATCCTCGCGGGGGCGAATGGGCGGGTTGACTTTTGCGTATGGCCCGGCGTCACTGTCAATATCGAGCAGCAGATGGCCTACCGTTACTTCGCGTTTGATGTTGAGGTAGGGGAATAGCGTGGACATCATGATGGCGGCTTCGAGGGCCTTGCGGCTGCTGAGGTGCAGCAGGTTGATGTTCATGCAGTCGGTTTCGTAGGCCAGGTAGGACGCAATAAATATCGCCAGCCCTTCGGAATGTGGCGGGCGTGCCTGATGATAGGCGTGCAGGCCGGTGAGGTTGGGGTCAGCTTCTACGATTCTGGTGTAGGCGTTCAGGATGTCGGCCACTTCACAGTGCAGGCTCACACTGATGTTGTCGGCCATTTCCGGGTGCGCTTCCATGACTTTTTGAGCGCCGCGCATCACAAACTCGAAGTGCGCCATGTCATAGGATTCGTCGGGGCCAATCATCAGGAAGTCGTTGGGGGTGCTGGTTTTGCCGTGCAGACCGTACCCGCCGTAGAACATGAAAATTTTGAACGATGGCACGCCGAGTTCTGTGGCGATGTATTCCATCTCATCAATGTGTTCTTTTGAGATGGGCGCGAGGTGGTAGGCGTAGTCTACGTAGTAGTTGCCGTCAGATTTTTCCAGTACTTCCGGGAAGAACTCCCGGTAGGGGCCGCCCTTCTGTAAGTAGAGTTTGCCCGTGCGGAAATACGTCAGCGCAGTGGTCACGCCACCCATAGCTGCCGCCTTGCTCTCGCTCACCGCGTCGATTTCCAGCGGGTTGTAAATGCCTACATGCATGTGGGCATCTGTGAGGCCGGGGAAGCCCAGCAGATTTTCGGCATCAATGACTTCGTTTGCATCCTCTGCAAGAATTTGCGGGGCAATGCGGGCGTATTTGCCGTCTTTGATGCCCAGATCCAGCAGGTCTACAGCGGTTTTGTTGGGGCGCACCACCCGTACGTTTTTCACGACGACATCCAGTTTCTCGGTCATGAAACAACTTCCTCTTCTTTCGGAGGTAAATAAGCACGCTCCAGCGCTCGAAAGTCTTCGATGCCGAGCATGTTGTTCAGGTCTTTAAAGTGCATCATGCGGTCAAGCTGGGGTTCGGTTGTACCCTGCTCCCGGAACTGTGCGAGGAACTCCAGCCCTGCCCGTGCAAAGAGCCGCGTCAGGGAGTTCG
>JBCCQC010000498.1:0-4138 GCA_039024535.1 Chloroflexota bacterium | reverse complement strand
GTTGAACAATTCGTTGACCTGCTCCCATGCATCTTCGTCCGGCAGATTGCCATTACCACGGCCCACCAGCTTACCAATCGGGCGCAGCACACGGGCCGCCCCACGGGTAATGGTCATCAGTTTTTCGAACCACCAGCGCGTCACATCCGGCAGGCTCAGCAAGCGCAGCGTTTCTGCGGTCGGGGCGGCATCCACTACCAGCACATCAAATTCGTCATCGCGCACGTATTTATCAATCCACAGCAGGTGCGCCCCTTCTTCCAGGCCGGGCAGAATCGTCACTTCTTCCGCGACGATGCCCTGTGCGCTATTGCTGAACAGCGCGATGAGGTACTTCTGGAACAGGCCCCAGTATTTGTCCATGCTGTAGCGGGCGTCCACTTCCTGTGCCCACAGGTTCGGGTACAGTTCAACTGGCTCCGGCCCGATTTTCTTTCCAAGCGAATCGGCAAGGCTGTGGGCGGTGTCTGTACTGATGACGATGGTCTTCAGTCCCATTTCGGCACAGCGCAATGCCGTCGCCGCAGAGACACTCGTCTTGCCAACCCCTCCCTTGCCTGTGTGTACGATAATTCGCATGATGATTATTCCTTGCTAAATCGGTCTCATTATATCGGCTGACGCTATCGCCCTGAAGGGACGGACAGCCTTTACCTTCTGTACACTCATCTACGGTCAAGGTTACGTCAATGTTGCACAGGAGGTATGAGTTTTTACGCAATTTTGATGTGCGGGGGTGGCTATGAGGTATTCAGATCAGTGTACGACAATTCTTTTTTAATTTCCAACCTGTATTTTATGGATTGCTACCTATAATTAGATGGCAAGTGGACTTTTCCGCTTGCATGGTGCATACCAGAAGCATAGAAAAGGTCACTTATTATGCAGTCCCACAAAACTTTGATCCCCGAATCCCATCTCAAAACGCGCATTCGTGAAATGGCCCGTGACATTGAGGCCACCTACCGTAACAGCCATGATCTGGTGCTGGTTTGTGTGCTACAGGGCGCAAAGCCGTTCTTCGAGCAGCTTTCCGCAGAACTGAGCATCCCTCACCGCATGGCCTCCATTCAGGTTTCCAGCTACGGGGTAGGCACCTACCTCAGCACGGGTGATGTTGCCGTGACACAGCCACTTGACGCTGACGTAAACGGTTCAGATGTACTGATCGTAGAAGACATCATCGACACCGGACACTCCATGCACACCATTCTTAATCTGCTGGCAGACGAAAGACCGAACAGCGTCAGCGTGTGCGCACTGCTGTCCAAGCCATCACGCCGTGTGGTGAGTGTGCCGGTAGACTTCCTCGGCTTCTCGATTGAGGATCATTTTGTGTTCGGCTACGGCATTGACGTGGATCAGAAGTACCGCGAACTGAGCTACATCGGGTATTTCGAGTAGGATGTGCGGTCGCTGTGCATGGGTTACAGAAGACCCGCTGTACATCACGTACCATGACGAGGAATGGGGGGTTCCCGTCCGGGGTGACGACGTAAAACTGTTCGAGATGCTGACGCTGGAAGGCGCACAGGCTGGCTTGAGCTGGATTACTGTTCTCAAGCGGCGCGAGGGCTACCGCAAAGCGTTTGACGCATTCGACCCGGAGAAAGTGGCGCACTACGACGACGAAAAAATAGCCGCGCTGCTGCAAAATCCGGGCATCATCCGCAATAAACTGAAGGTGCGTGGTACCGTCAAGAATGCGCAGGCGTTTTTGCGAGTGCAACAGGAATTCGGCAGCTTTTCAGATTATGTTTGGTCATTCGTAGATGGGAAGCCGGTGCAGAATGCGTGGACTACCCTTGCGGATGTGCCTGCGGAAACTGACACATCGAAGAAGCTCAGTAAAGACCTGAAAAAGCGCGGTTTCACATTTGTTGGCCCGACGATTATGTATGCGTTTATGCAAGCAACCGGCATGGTCAACGACCACACCACCGACTGCTGCCGTTATGAAGCGGTAAAAGCCCTGGGTTAAATAGCCCGCGTGGCTACTCCGGGTTCTGTACAACCGCATTTGCTCCGGGGGCATCAATGCGCAGCCACGATTTGCTGCGCTTTCCCTGTAACTCGATCACCTCACGCTCCGGGAACATAGCGATAATGTCATCACGGTAGCGGCCCTCATTGTTGTCACGGGCCAGTACAATGTCCGTATCCAGATACGGCCCGGTCACACCCATCAGCGTGCCGTTGGAGCGCCACGTCATGCCGTCGCCACTGAGGATAACGACAACAGGCTTATCTGTCTGGCGCATGGCGTTGATCTCATCGATACGCGCCTGCGTGACGTGGTTGTAGCCGTGTAGCAGTTGAACACGCGGGAATGTATATGTAGCAGTAAAGTACCCCGTCACCAGCACGACAGCACCATACACGCCAGCCCGTGCCCACTTCGAACGCCCCGCTATCCATCCCGGTAGAATAGCACTGACAAGTGCCGCCGCCGCTATCCCCTCGAAGTAGTAGCGCGTGCTGTACCGCTGGGAGCCAATCCAGTAGGCGAGGTGTGCCCCAATCACAGACACCGGAATCGAGAGCAGCACCAGCGTCCAGCGACGGCGCGGCGCGTGCAAAATCAACCCGGTGAGTACGCCCAGTGGGATCAACACCCAGCTATAGCCTGCGCCGGGGTACTCCCGTGTGCCGATGAGCAGATGCTGACGCTGCTCAAATGTAAGCCCGCCCAATTGCCACCCGAACAGGTCAGCAGCATACAGTGTAAAGTCCTCGCGGGTGTGACGGATGCCTTTTTCCAGTGTATGGCCGAAGCGCCCCACATCCTCGCCAAATCCAACCCGGTCATACTCCCAGACGAGTGTGTAGGGGTTCAGCGATGGGTCACCGGCCACGGCATAACGATAGGCCGGGATAGCTGGGGCAAACAGCATTGCCACCACACCCAGCGTCAGCAGTGGCGAGAGCCGCCACCACAGCCTTTCCGGTGTGCGGATGACCACCCACACCAGCCGCAGCAGGCTGAACACTACAAACGGCGTCACCACGCCAATAGCCGTAAGCGGACGGTTGACCAGCAGTAAGCCCAGTGCCACCCCTGCCAGTACGCCCCAGCGCACCGGGTTTTTCTCCTGTTCCAGCCGCCAGTAAGCGTATGTGAACAGCATTGCACTGCACAGCGCCGCCGTGTGCCCCATGAGTGAGCCGCCCAGCAGCAAAAATATCGGGGAAAATGTTACCAGCACTGCCGCAATCAGCCCCGTATCCGGGGAAAATATCTCTTCGCCAATGCGGTACGTCAGTGCAACCGTGAGCGCACTCAGCACGGCATTAATCCACCATGTGGCCCCCAGCAGCACCCCTACGGAGAGAATTGCAGACCAGCCGGGTGTATATTTACTGAAGCGTTTGCCCTCATAATCCACCACAAACGGCTGCCAGAATGGGCTGCGCGGTTCTGGCGTATCAATCGTGACATCGCCACGGGCAAAAATGCGGGCCTGGTACAGGTAGGCCAGTTCATCTTCGAGGTGCGGGAGGCGCTCGAAGACGGTGCGGCTGAGATAGGCACTGAGAAAGAATGAAACAAACACAAGGCAGATGGCAAAAAATCGCTGCACGGTATACTCAACTCAATACGGCTGACTGACAATCTAAAGTGACGACGCAGATTATACAGAATAGCACGTCCTGCGGTAGAGACCGGGATTTGGGGTTGGCAGCAACCGCCGCATGACTATAATTGCAACGTTTCGTAAACCAATGAATTGAACTGTCGCGCCTCCTGTTGAGAGGCGCGATTGGATAGTGGCAGAAAGCAAAACAACTATGAAGATTATCCTCCTGGCAGACGTATACAACCACGGCGTAGCCGGTGAAGTGGTTGATGTAGCACCCGGTTTCGCACGCAATTTCCTGATCCCGAAGGGCATGGCGACCAAAGCAACCAAGAGCGAACTGAAGCGCTTCGAAAAGATCCGCGAAAAGGCGGAAGCACGCCGCATGGAATATGAAGGTATGCTTAACGAACTTGGTCGTAAGATCGACGGTACCAACCTGATGTTTTTCCGTCGTGCGGCCAGCACCGGCAAGCTGTTCGGTTCTGTAACCACGCAGGAAATCACGGAAGAACTGGATCGCATCACGGGCATAGACATCAACCGCCGCCGCATCAGCC
>JBCCQC010000497.1:0-4140 GCA_039024535.1 Chloroflexota bacterium | reverse complement strand
TCTACGCGGGTGACGCGGGTAGTTTCTGCTGCATCGCCAATGACGGCAAAGTCTTCTGCTTGCAGGCCCAGAACGGCCTGGTTTGCGTCGTTCACAACACCGGTTGTTATGGTAACGGTGGGGTACTCATCGGCATCAATGTCTAGGATTTGAATATCGCTGGCCTCGCCCTGCTGCATGGGGCTGCTGGCAGCAGGCACAGTGATGATCCCTGCGAGAAGCAGGGAGAGCATCAGGCTCATGACTATCGGCGTTCGGCGATCCAAAATAAATCTCTCCGTGGGTGAGTGAAAGTGCAACGCTTCACGAACGGGGACATTTTAACAGGTTTTCAACGCAAACCAAAACCTTCTTTCTGAAGGGAATGTGAAGAAAATATGCGGCTGTCGGGCATTTATGGCCGTGTAAGTGACAAACTTTGTAGCGTGTTTGCCGGGGCCATGCAAGGTGCATCGCCCCGGCGTGGGCAGGTGGGGTCAGTTGGTGTCGTCCGGGTTACTATGGGTGAGAATACACGCGGCTACGGCGTCACAGCTTCGCCCTCTGCACCCAGCGACATCACATAGGCCAGCACATCGGCCTGTTCCTGCGCGGTAAGCACCTCACCCCAGTTGGGCGGCATAATGGCTTCAGGGTATGGGCCTTCGTCGTCCGCCGGGACGATGTAGTCACGCGGGTTAATCATGGAGTTGAGCACATAGGTTTCTACGTCCGGGTCGCCGGTTTCTGCAATGCGCTCCAGACCGATTTCGTGGATGTTGTACAGTCCCGGCCCGAGGATGCGCTCACGGTCTTCAGTGACGGTATGGCAGCTTGCACACATGAAACCCGTCTGCGTGTAGGTGGTGTTAAACACAATTTCACCGTCGGCAATATCGCCTTCCAGTTCAAGCGGATTAACTACTACGGGTTCTTCAGTCGCCGCCATCGCAACCTCAACAGGTTCTTCAGTCGCTACTTCTGCGATGGCTTCTTCAGTTTCAACGGCCATTTCTTCGGTCGCCACGGTCTCTGCTTCTTCCGTCGCAGCTTCTACCACGACTTCTTCCGTCGCCGCCTCAACCACCGCTTCCTCCGTCGCGGCTTCCACAACGGCTTCTTCAGCCTGCGGCAGTGGGTAAGTCGGCAGTTCAGCCACAACCACTTCCTCGGTCGCCACCTCGACCACCACCTCCTCGGTAGCAGCTTCCACCACGACTTCTTCCGTCGCCACCTCAACCATCGCTTCTTCGGTCGCCGCCTCAACCATCACTTCCTCGGTTGCAGCTTCCACGACGGCTTCTTCCGTTGCCACCTCAACCACCACTTCTTCCGTCGCCGCCTCGACCACCGCTTCCTCGGTTGCAGCTTCCACGACGGCTTCTTCCGTGGCTACGGCAGCCTGTGGTAGGTCATAGGTCGGCACCTGCACGACCGCCACAGCAGCTTCCTCGGTGGCTTCATCCACAACGGCTGCCGGGTTGCTGCCATCGGGGAAACCAAATACAACAACGATGGCTATCACGGTTACAATCAGCAGAATGAGCGCCTGATAGCCACCCAGCGAATCGCTCAATGTTTCGTTTTCGGGTCTTTCTATGTCGTCATCTGCGACGACAGGCGATTTCTCGTTATCGTTCACAATAACCCCTTTTGTTCGTAATTTCTCAAATCAAGCCAGCATATTCTAACCGCCACCTGACGATTTTCGCCACTACGGTATGGGGATTGCTCACGGTCATATGTCGTCCACGGTACCCGATGATTGAACTTGCCTCAGCATGGTAGTAGAGCCAGAAAATCCGAAGAACCGCTTCGTCAGCGGATAGGTCTGCTCCTCAACCGCTACGAACCCTTTGCGCTCATAAAGCTGACGGGCACGCGGGTTCGTATCCACCACATCGAGGCGCACATGGGCGTAGCCGTTGTCGGCGGCATATTGAATAATCGCATCCAGCAGCAACGTACCAGTGCCCTTACCACGCATGGCGGCATCCACCACAATCCCATCCATCAGCAGCACACCATCTGTAAAGCCCCGGTAGAACAGGGCCAGCCCCAGCAGGCGCACCCATCCACCCGGCCAGCCAAACGTGTGCGTCATTACTTCTGGCTGGATGTCTACAAAGTTGCCGTTGCCGTCTTTGAACCCGGCGAGACCCGCCAGATTGCCGCCGTGCAGCGCGACAATGGCATAGTTCGGATCCAGTGAGGCTCGCAGCACATCAAGGGCTTTTTCGTCGCTGCGGAAGATAGGGCCGAGCTTCTGCTGGAATGCCTGATAGTAGAGCGCTGCCGCTTGCTCCCGGTGTTCGTCGGCAAGGCCATGTGTGATGATAATGTCGGGCATCAGTTCGTGTGTATTGCCTCCGATTGCTATGCTTTCACTTCTATCGCAGCAGTGGATGACGACTGCCCCTGTTTGCGACGCATGGCATCCCATACGCTAACGCACGTCACTGCACCGAAGCACCACCAGAACGGCAACAGCGGGAAAATATAACGCGGCAACGCCAGCAGTACCAGATGAATCAGTGTGACATAGGCGATAAACCCCATCAGCGGCAGCGCAACGGCCCATCTGCGCCGTGTAAGCCACATCCCCACCAGCCCCAATGCAATGCCAGCATAATGCACCACATAAATCACCAGCTTCGGCCAGAACCCTTCCGTGCGCAGGATGTCCAGCAAGCCCCCCGGCGTGCGGTCATCACGCAGCCACTCCCGCGCCAGTGAGCGCAACCCCGGCCCACGAAACGCATTCGTCCCATAAGGCTGCAAGTAGGCTTCTGCCAGATTGCGCACGCGCACCAGCACATAACCCGCCGGGTTTGCAGTGATAGCCTCGCCTGCGCCTGCAATATAATTGTCCCCATCTACAGAATTTTCCAGCGTGGCACCCAGCGCCGTATCAATATCTTCCGGGGCCGGGGCCTCGCCCACAGTGCCCAGGTAGAAAAACGCAGTCATACCCTTCGCCCCGATGACGAATTCGTTCCAGCGCACAGCATAGTACACCGTCCAGATGGAACACACCGCTGCATACACGACCAGCAGTACAGTCACACCGCGCAGCACATCCCGGTAGCCACGCACGGCCAGTATCACCGCGTGCAGCAGCAACCCCAGCGGGAACAGCAATAGCACGGCCCGCGTCAGCGTCGCCAGCGCGAACAGCCCCCCACTCACGGCAAACCACAGCCACCAGCGCTGCATGGTAGGGGTGCGGCCATTCCCCGCCCGCGCAATTTGCTCAACATACAGCATCATCGCCGCCGTGAGGAAAAACAGATACAGCGCTTCCGTCTGGATTTCCGCAGCATTCACAATCATAGCAACCGAAACCGCCAGCACCCCCGCCGTTACCAGTCCGGCGCGTCTATCCCCGCTGATGGCCCACGCGATACGATAAGCAAAGTAAACCGTGACTGTGCTCAACGCCGCCTGCAACAGCCGCATCACAATCACCGTCACAGCAGATGGCTCCCCCGGCACCGAAATCAGGTCGAGGCCGCCGCCCTCCTCAGCAATCAGCGGGTACGGTTCCGTGGAATCATGTTGCAGTAGCAGGCGCAGGCTCCCCAGCAGCAATACATACAACGGCGCACTGGAAAGCGGCTCCATTTCCACATCCACCACCTGACGGTAACTATACTCCAGATACCACCACATATCGCCGCCCCCGGCCCGGTCATAGGGCGCAATCGGATCCTGGGCCAGCGCATAGCCCACGCGCAGCACCAGCGCGACGATTAAAATAATGGCAAGGGGTAGATTGCGTTGCATATTGGCTGCATCCGGTCAGGTTAACAGCGCTGCATTGTTATGGGGAATTGCTGTGGCGGCAAGGGGGCAGGCCAGCCGGTTGACATGTGCGGCCCGTGGAAATGAGGGGCAAACGCCCCCCATTTCCGGGTTTGTTGGCCGTAACCGGCCTCAGCGTTGTGCGAGGGGATGTTCGCTCACGTATTCCTCGAACAACCACTGGATGTGCTCTTCTTCACCAATAATCGTAACCCGATCCCCGGCTTCCAGCACCGTGCTACCCCGTGGGATGAGAATATCATCGTCACGACGAATAAGCGCCACCAGGGTGCCCTCTGGTAGTTGCAGGTCACGCAGCGGCCTGTTGGCAAGCGGGGCCGTGCGGCCACGATCACT
>JBCCQC010000496.1:0-4158 GCA_039024535.1 Chloroflexota bacterium | reverse complement strand
GGAGGTGTCCACGTTCGGGGTCATCCCCGCCGAGGTGGAGTTCACAATCAGGTCGGGCTGCCACTGTGCCGCCTCGTCCTGGAGCAGAACCTGCGCCTCAATGTCCATCTCACGCACCATTGCAAATGCATTGGCCGGGGTGCGGTTGACGATGGCAACGTCGGCCCTGTCCTGCGTCAGCCCATAGAGCGCGGCGCGTGCTGCGCCCCCGGCTCCGAGCAAAACCACTTTCATGCCGTGCGGGTCAATGTCGTGGGCCTTCAGGTCGTTGATGAACCCGGCAACGTCCGTGTTGGTGGAGGCATTGCGCGGCAAAATGAGCGTATTGGCGGCTCCCACGGCCTTTGCAATGGCATCCGGGCGCGTGTACTTGATAACCTCCTGTTTGAAGGGGATGGTCACGTTCAGCCCTACATACATATGCCGCATGAACTGCTTGATACTATGTTTCAGCACATCTGGCGGGATGGCGTTGGCGTCGTAGCTCCACTCGTCCATGCCGAGGTGTTTATAGGCCGCGTTGTGCATCACGGGGCTGAGCGAATGACCTATCGGCCAGCCGATTACCCCGGCTTTAGTCGGTTTCACTTCGTTATTCCTTCAAATCTTAACACTACATCACCGGCTCGGCCTGATTCTAGCTGAATTTGTTGTCCAGCGTAACGTTCGGTTAAGTTGAACACGGCTGTTTCAACACGCACGGGCGGCTGTTGAGCAGCCCGCACGGTAACATTTTCCGGGTTCCCGATCACAAACAGGCTGAGTTGCCCGTTAACCGGCACATAAACAGTTGCGCTCGGTTCAACCATCGGGATCGCCAGCGCAAACTCGCGCGTGAGTGTGCTCAACCCGTGTTGATCCAGCAGGTTTACCGGCAGTGCCCGTTCTATTGGATAGATCGTCGTCATGCAGGTGGTGTCGTTTTCCACAATCAGATAGCGCAGAATGCAGGTTACGCCCTCGTTTGCCAGTGAGCGCGTGCGGTTCGCACCGCCACGTGCGGTGCTGAGGGTTGCAACGTGCAACATCATCAGCGTTAAGACGAACAGGCCGTATGTGCTCACAGTCAGGCTTACCCATTGCGGACGTCTGCTCCGTTCTTGCCGAAAATAGTAATACGCAGTAATTGCCCCGACAATGACGACACCATACCAGTAAACATTAGTGGTTGCCACGTAACGTGATGTAAGTTGTGCTTGCTGCTGCCCGAAAGGTGCCCGCGACCATGTGATGAGCGCTGCATGGACGATCCCGAACGTCAGCAGTGTGACCCACGGTGCAATCACTTTAAGGGTGCGCGTTCTGCGGTAGATGTAGAGCGTTCCGGCCAGTGCGAGGATGAGTGAAAGTAGGGGCAACACAACGATCAGGAGATTGTACAGCGCCCCGCCGCTAAAACTGAAACGCAGCGTGAATGGAGCACTCAGCAAAGTAAGGAAATAGACTGTCATGCCGCTGACGGTAGCTGTGACTTCTGTTGGGTCATAGTCTACGTAACCGATTAAAAACACAAGGCGCGTTGTCACTGCGGCAGTGATCCAGAAAGCGATGTGCTGCCACTTTCGATAACCTATCATCCAGATCATCACAAGCAGGGCCACCCACGTTACAAAGCCCCCTGCATGGCACAACGACGCAGTAACGCATGTCAACGCGGCGGCTATCAGTGCCCCCCAACTGACCTCCCGGCGTTGTATGATGACCATCCCCAGCAACAGAAATAGAATGATTGGAATCCAGATGATACCGATCCATAACCAGAGGCTATACTGCGGCAACGAAAACACCAGCGCAGACAGTGGCAATATGAGATATGCCGTTAACTCCGGTACCTGCGCGTGAACCAGCGTCAGTAGTAGAACCAGCACCATAACAGCCATGATGTAAACGAGGCTCAACTCCACACGCAGGTTCAGGTCGTGGGTCACAGCCCACAGGCTGGCAAACATACGCGGCAGCACCGGACGGGCGTTGTTGTGCTGTGTCCACCAGTCAGCGAATGTCAGGTCGCCGCTTGCCGTCGTGACCGCTGTAGCCAGTGTCAGATCCCATTCGTCATGCAGCGGGATCTCGACGCTGTACGTGGCGATGAGCGTGAACAGCATAACCGGCGGCACAATGCTGAGTGCAGCCAGCAGAGTGGGCACCGGGTGTTGCAGCACAATTTTATACGTTGGCTTCTGGTAGATCAGAGTCAGGGCGCTGCCCACGGTGACAGCCCCGGCGATTGCCAGTGCAACTGTCCACACTGCCGATATTGCATCCACACTATAGGCAGATTGAATGCGCAACATGGCGGCATATACAATGACGCCAATAGTAATCAGCCCGGCCCACCACAGTATGATGCCCCAACGCATGGGCTACACATCCTCGCTGACGAGCTTTGCGCCCAGTGAGATCAATGTTTCTGCAAAGCCGGGGAACGAATCGCCAGCGCATTTTGCATCTTTGACGGTGGTCTCGTGCTGTG
This sequence comes from Chloroflexota bacterium, assembly GCA_039024535.1. Classification (GTDB taxonomy): domain Bacteria; phylum Chloroflexota; class Anaerolineae; order Aggregatilineales; family Phototrophicaceae; genus DAOTTY01. The sequence goes on along the minus strand of JBCCQC010000496.1, from coordinate 1,685 downwards.
CAACCAGTCCTGCAACGGTGGTTGCCATTGCGATACGGTGGTCGTCGTGGCCCTCTACTGGCGCACCATAAAGGGTCTGTGGCCCGTCAATCACGAAACCATCTTCTGTTTCGGTGATGTCTGCGCCGAGTTTCGTCAGTTCCTGCGTCATGACGGCGAGTCGGTCGGTTTCTTTCACACGCAGTTCTCTCGCGTCACGCACCACAGTGCGCCCCTCTGCGCTGAGTGCAGCCACCATCATCACCGGGAATTCGTCAATCATGCGGACGACAGTTTCGCCGCCCACTTCCACGCCCTTTAACGCGCTGTGCTTGATCTGAACATCGCCGACAGGTTCGCCAGCTTCGGTGCCGGTTTCCGTCACGGTGATGTCTGCACCCATTTCCAGCAGTACATTCAGCAGGCCGGTACGGGTTTTGTTCAGGTTCACATGCTTGATCGTAATGTTGCTGTCCGGGACGACACACGCTGCGACCATCAGGAACGCGGCAGAGGAGAAGTCCCCCGGTACGGTGATTTTAATGGGCTGGAGTTCGTTACCCGGTTCCAGCACAACCGTTGTGCCCTCGGTCTGGATGTTCGCGCCCATTGCCTTCAGCATCAGTTCCGTGTGGTCACGGGCGGGGCCGGGTTCGATGACTGACGTGGTGCCGTTCGCGTACAATCCGGCCAGCAGCACACAGCTTTTTACCTGGCCGCTGGCAACCGGCATATCATACTCAATGCCTTTCAGTTCTGCCGGGGTCACGGTGAGTGGGGCGCGGTCATTTTCGCCGGAGATGTTCGCGCCCATCATTGCCAGCGGAATCGTGATGCGCTTCATCGGGCGGCGGCGGAGTTGTTCGCTGCCATCCAGCACAGACGGGAACGGTTGCCCCGCCATAATCCCCGCCATCAGGCGGATGCCCGTGCCCGCATTGACGAAATTCAGGGGTTTGTGTGGTTCGCGCAGGTCGCCGCCATGCACGGTGAGTGTGTGTTTGTCTCGCCGGATGATGCTCACGCCGAGGGCCTGCACCGTGCTGAGTGTGGCTTCGGTATCCCCGGCGGCCAGCCAGCCGCGAATCTCGCTGGTGCCGTTTGCCAGCGCACTGAACATCACGGAACGATGCGACAGCGATTTGTCGCCCGGAACTTCGATTTCCCCGCGCAGGGGGGCACCGGGGTTCACCCGGAACTGTACATTTGCGGTGTTAGCTACCATTGCGTTTCCCCTCGTAGTTGTGTACCCAGTCGTTCCGTGCATCGCGTATCGGAACGAGGAATTCTGCCAGTTGTGTGTGCTCGCCGGAAACCAGCATGGCTTCCATCTGTGCAAGCTGTACCCGGAATAGTGCCAGCAAACGGGCCACGGCCTGCGTATTCGTGCTCATGATGTCACTCATCATTTTAATGTCACTACCCGCCAGCCGGGAGGTATCCCGGAAGCCACCTGCCGCCAGTTGCCACACATCGTTATCGCGGTCGGCCTCGCGTGCCACGGTTGCCACCAGCCCCATACTCAGCAGGTAGGGCAGGTGACTGATGGCCGCTACGACCATATCGTGTTTTTCCGGCTCCATTTCAATAGGCACCGCGCCGATGGTTTGCACCAGTGACAGTGCCCGTAACAGGGTGGCCGGGGTGGTGCGCCGCGTTGGGGACAGCACAAATGGCCTGCCCTGCCATAGCGCCGCATCACTGGC
>JBCCQC010000495.1:0-4160 GCA_039024535.1 Chloroflexota bacterium | reverse complement strand
TCACGGGCAGCCACCAGCACGTTCAGTGTGCCCCGTGTGTTGTGATAGTCTGACTCAATCGGGTCTTTTACGCTGCGTGGCACTGATGGCAGCGCCCCGATGTGATACACCAGAGATGCGCCGTCAAATATCGGATGGATCGCGTCCAGATCGGTAAAGCTCATCTCGTGCAGGGTCATGTCCCCTGCTACATCATCGAGATTACTACGCTTGCCGGTACTCAGGTTGTCAATCACACGCACACGCAGGCCATCTGCCAGCAAACGCCGCACCAGATGCGACCCGATAAACCCGGCCCCGCCAGTGACAATCACAGTTTGTGTCATGGTTCTGTCCTGTCTGTGTGAATTCAATTAAGCTGATAACGGCGGCGAACCCACATCAGCAGTGCAAACAACAGCACCAGCAGCGCCATACCCCCGGCACCGAGGCGCAGCGCGACATGCACCGGTGTTGCACTCATCAGCAGGCCGATGGTGCCAAAAATGAAGCAGAACACGTACAGGATGAACAGGGTTATGCGCGGGGGGTAGCCCACACTGCGGATGCGATGTGAGGTGTGATCTTTGCCGGCCTCGCCGGGGGAGCGTCCCTCTCTGATGCGAGTGATGACCACCAGACAGATGTCAAAAACAGGCAGGGCCAGCACCATAATCGGGATCATCCACGTTACACTGAGCGGCTGTGTTTCAAAGGTCAGTTTGATGCCCAGCACCGCCAGCACCATACCCAGCACCAGCGCACCCATATCGCCCATGAAGGTGCTGGCCGGGTTGAAGTTATATACGAGGAAGCCCATTGCACTGCCGAAGATGGCTGCTGCCAGACTGCTGACCAGCGTTTGCCCCTGTGTAAAGGCAATCGCCATAAAGAAGAAGCCGGCAATGGCCGATAGCCCCGCTGCCAGGCCGTCCATGTTGTCCAGGAAGTTGACGGCATTCATAATCGTCACCATCCACAGCACCGTCAGCGGAATGTCCAGCCACGCCGTTCTGAACAGGCTTACCTGGATGCCGGTCGCAGCCAGACCAGCGGCCACCAGCACCATGACCACCAGTTTCGGTTTGATGCCAAGGTCGTAGCGGTCGTCGTACAACCCCACAGCCGCCAGCACCGTTGCACCGGCAACAATCGCCAGCAGTTCGCGGTAATGATCTGGCGCGCCGAATAGCAACAGGGCCACGCTGAATGCCACGTACATTGCCAGCCCGCCCATCAGCGGCTTGTACTCCGCCCCGGCCTTGCGGCCACTGCTGGGCTTATCAACCACATCGAGGCGCATGGCAATCTGCCGGGACAGTGGCGTGAGGCCCATCGACACAGCAAATCCGACGATCATGATGGGGAAAAATTGCATGGCAATCACTCCGGCGGTCTATAAAACGGCGGCAAGTATAACGAAACCCGTGGCAAGCGTTAAGAGCAGATGCACCACGTTTGCAGTAGTATAGGCGCATTATCCGCTCATGTTGAAAAGAGTTTTTCGAAATGCATGTTGAACCCACTGACCCCCTGCGCGATCTCATCCGTTCTACACTCGCATTTTATGAACGCTTTGGCGTAACCCCGAAGCTGGAAGCGGCCACACTGGTCTTCAGTGAGGAAGTGGACGAATTCATTGAAGCGGCCCACGATGCCGAGAGTATTGACCATATTGCAGAGGAAGCTGCCGATGTGCTGGTGACGGTTATCGGGCTGTGTGATGCGGCAGGTGTATCTCAGGATGTATTGATCGAGCAGATTTACGCGGTTATCCGCAAAAATGATGCGAAAACATGGGATACGCACGAGATTAATGCAGAGGGAAAAATCGCACGTAAGGTATAGGGCGGGGCGGTAGCTTTACCGCCCCGATGACAGTTGTCTACTCTACGATTTCGGCTTCAATGGTGGTGTTACCAGCTCCGCCAGAGGTCGCGGCCTGCATCAGTGCGTAGAGGCGCTCTGCCATTGATGCTGGATCCGGGTGAATGCCGTCCTGGAGTAGTGCGGTTTCGAATACCTGCTCTACCACGCTGTCAATCAGGTCATCACCGGCATTGCGCTGGATGAGGCCGGTCAGATTATGCAGCAGCGGGTGGCGCGGGTTCAGTTCCAGTGTTTTTACCGGCAGTTCGTAGTCCCGGTCGAACAGGCGGTTCACGCGGAACATGTGGCTGTTGGCGGCGGGGGTATCGCCCTTGCTCACGAGGCGTGCCGGACTGCTGACGAGGTTTTTACCCTCCTGTACGCCGGTCACGCGCTCACCGAGTACGTTTGTAAAGCGCTCAATCACGGTGCTGAAGTCGGCTTCGGGTACTGGCTCGGTGGCTTCTGATTGCTCATCTTCCAGCACTTCGCCGAGGTCGGTCAGGTCGATGTCGCTGTCGTCCACGCTGCGGAATTTGTGGCCGTCGTACTCGTCCAGGCCCATGACCATAATCGGGTCGACGGCATCCACGAAGTACAGCACCTCAATATCCCGCTGCTTGAACGCATCCAGGTGCGGGCTGCGGGCGGCGCTGTTGTAGTCGTCGCCGATGACGTAGTAAATGTCTTCCTGGCCGTCTGCCATGTTGCTCACATACTCTGAGAGCGAGTACAGTTCGTCGGGAGTATCACTGCGCGTGGTGGGGAAGAACAACAGCGGAAGCAGATCTTCTCTGTCCTCCTGAGCAATCGCCACGCCCTGGCGCAGCCAGCGACCATGCAGCGCGTAGATGTCCAGATAGTCCTCCGGGCGTTTGACGGCCATGCGCTGGAGTTCGTTGAGTACCTTGTTTTTCAGCGTGCTCTGGAGTTTTGCGATCACGGCGTCGGCTTTGACGCTCTCACGGTTCACGTTCAGCGGGATGTCTTCGCTATCGACCACGCCCTGCACAAACTGGAGCAGATATTCTGGCAGCAGGTCTTTGCTGTACTCGTCAATGAGTACCTTGCGTGCGTACAGCTTGAGGCCAGCCTCCTTGCGCGGGGACATAAAGTTGCGCTCTGCGGAGCCGGGAATATAGAGCAGCGCATAGAACTGCAACGGGCTGTCCGCCTTCATGTGGATGCGCTTGAGGGGTTCTTCAAAGTCGAAGGTGAACATGCGGTAGAAGTTGTTGTAGTCCTCGTCTTCGAGTTCGCTTTTGCTCTGCCGCCAGATGGCCTGCTGTGAGTTGACGGGCTGCTGTTCTTCAACTTCGCCCTCCTCGTTGACCTTCGGTTCGCCAACAAAGATCGGGAAGGCGACGTAATCCGAGTGGCGGGTGACGGTCTGGCGGAGCGTATAATCCTGCAAGAACTCTTTTGCGTCTTCCTTGAGGTGGATGATGATGTCTGTGCCACGGTGTTCGCGTTCGGCATCTTCGATGGTGTATTCCTCGCCGCCGTTCGATTCCCATGCGTAGGCGCTGCCGTTCAGGTCATGGGAGCGTGAGATGACGCGCACTTTATCTGCCACCATGAACACACTGTAGAAGCCCACACCAAACTGGCCGATCACATCGGCGATGGGGGTGCCGTCTGGCTTTTCCTTCAGTGCTTCGATGAATGCCTTTGCGCCACTTTTTGCGATGGTGCCGAGGTTATTTGCAAGGTCGTCGCGGTTCATGCCAATGCCGCTATCACTGATGGTCAGCGTCCCGGCGGCTTCGTCGGTGGTGATGCGAATTTCCAGCGGGGCTTCGGGGTCGAGCACGTCGCGGTTGGTCAGCATCTCGAACTGAATGCGGTTGAGCGCGTCCGAGGCATTGCTGACGAGTTCGCGCAGGAAGATTTCGCGCTCGGTGTAGAGCGAGTGAACAAGAATGTCTAAAAGCTGCTGAATTTCAGCTTTGAACGTATAGGTTTCCGCCATGTTGCCAGAACCTCCTGTGTTAAGTTTATCGGTTTTATGAACGCTGGTAGTTGTACCATACACGAATAAACTTTCCGTAAGAGGTTCATAGAAAATCAGATTGCTACTGTTTTTTACCGTGACAGCGTTTGTACTTTTTCCCGCTGCCACAGGGGCAGGGTTCGTTCCGCCCGATCTTGCGACCCTCACGGACGACCTGACCACTTGCTTTTGTATACAGCGTTGTGTCCGATAGCGCAGGTGCCCTTGCAGGTTCATTACGCCGGAATGAGTGCCAGCTTTGCATTTCCGCGATGGTGTCATCTATAAAATGCGTGAACCGATCTGCCCTGAGGTTTTC
>JBCCQC010000494.1:0-4185 GCA_039024535.1 Chloroflexota bacterium | reverse complement strand
CAACTCGTCACGGTTGGTTGGCATATCCGGTTACTCGCTCATTCGCTATCTCTTGCCGTCAGTTTATCCTCTCTTGCCAAAATATTGAAATGCACCCGCGGTGAATTGACCGGTCGCACACTCAGATTTCAGCGTACCCTGGAAGATTTCGATGCAGATGTATATTGCCTGACGCTACTACTATCACCAGCGATAGACTGCTGTCCGGTAATCATCACACTCATGTATTATGCTTCTTCAGGCGATGTATGTTGATCTTCTGCATCGTCACGCAGGTGATCGATATGTGAGGCGGTTAGTGTAATAAAGGCGTCCTCCAGGGTGCTTGTGGTGGCTTGCATTTCAACAATGAGCACACCTTTGTCTGCCAGAAACTTACTGATGTCCAGCCTTGCATCAGTTGCACTGTTTGTGGTGATAGTCAGGGCATTATCTCTCCGGGTTACTGTATGGGCAAATGGCTGTTCACGCAGCAGCGCGGGTAGGCCGTCAGGGACTTCTGCCAGTTCAACCGTGACCTGAGAATGTGCGGGTTGAATACGCTGACGCAGATTGGTGACGGTGTCCTCTGTGACGAGTTTCCCATCAGCAATAATACCGATCTTATCGGCAGTGCGCTCTACTTCGGATAACTGATGGGACGAAATCAATATTGTGGTGCCACTACGGTTTGCTTCCAGCAGCAGTTCACGAACCTGAACAATACTGAAAGGATCCAGACCAGAAATTGGTTCATCAAGAATGAGTAATTCTGGCTCATGCAGCAGGGTACGGGCCAGCGCTAACTTACGTTGCATTCCAGTGGAAAAACTACCGATAATACCATTTTTCCAGTCTTGCAGTTGCAAGCGCTCCAATAAATATTGTGCGCGTCTGTCTGCTTCTCTGACCTCGTACAACCGTGCAAAAAACAGCAGGTACTCAATCGCTGTCATCTCGTCGTAAAAGCTCAGGTGCTCCAATGAAACACCAATTCGTCGTTTAATCGCCGGGGACTGACGATTTGAAGCAGCACCAAAAAGCTGGATATTCCCTGACGTGGGTGATTCCAGTCCTAACAGCATCAGCAGCGTCGTGGTCTTACCTGCGCCATTCGGCCCTAGAAAGCCATAGATGTCGCCAGCTTGAACCGTCAGGTTAAGGTCGCTAACGGCAGTGAAGTTACCGAAACGCTTCGTCAGCGCCTGTGTTCGTACGATGAATGTCATGATATTAACTCTGCTGCGCTGTCGACCACCTGTTGAAGCAGGTTTTTAGCTGCTTGCACCTCGGGGGAGTGGATGGCGGGCAAACCAGGGACGTGCAGCAGGGAGTACGCCGCAGTTGTGCCATAGGCGGCAGCGGTTCGGGCATCTCCAGTCTCTGTCCATCCCACGCACAGGCCGCCGCCATACGCATTACCGGCACCTGTTGGGTCAACGACGTTGCTAACAGGGACGGGCGGAACATGCCAGAAAATATCTTCTTCTTTTGACCACACATAGGAACCACGCACGCCATCTCGTATCGCCACCATGTTTGCACCCAGCCCTGCCCAGAACTTCAGCACTTCCAGTGGGGTGTCGCGCCCGGCCAATCGGCTTGCAGAAGGAAAATCGGGCGTAACACAATCAACTTTACCGATCAAATCAATCATTGCCTTTTCATCGAACCACATCTCATTATCGAGTAAGGGTTCCAGAGAAAAAATACCGCCTCGCTGTTGTAAATCCAGCCCCACCTGCACAACAGGCATATCAGCCCACTCTGTGACGAGGTGTAGTGTTTTCGCCTGTTGATACGATCCGGGTAGCGGAATGGGAGTGCGCATCATCTTCAACCATGCTTCACGATCCCTGATGTTAGCGGAAATCAGGCGTTCTTCCTCATCATAGATTAGATCAACAAGAGGGGTGGGCAGGTCTTCAAAGCGTTTCCAGCCAGCCAGGTCAATTTGCATATCGCGTAGCTGGTGTTCAAACTGAGGTGCGATGTCTGTGCCAGACCGTGTGAGAAAACCCACATGATCTGACCAGAGTCGCATTCCGTAGGCCGCTTGTGGGCCACCACCACCCAGGTACGATGTAGTACGCGACATCTGCTGGATATTGTCGATGTGAATCTTGCCATATGCGATGTAGTTTGGATCAGTCATCAGTTTAACTACTCAAATGTGTGTACGAGGATCTCGGATCGTTCGAAACTGGCATCATACGAACCGTTTTTCGACTAAATTTAGCCAATTTCTTGACTAATCTAGCATATACGGTACATTTGATACGTTGATATAGCAAATTTTTGCGCCAGAAGGGATTCAGTTTGACCAGAGTCAATCGGCACAGTTCAATACCGCTCTATGAGCAGATCAAAAATATTCTTCGAGATCAAATCGTCAATGGCACGCTGGCGCAAGGCGAGCTAATGCCGACAGAACATGAACTGTGTGCATTATTTGGTGTTAGCCGAATCACCGTCGTGCGGGCACTGAACGAGCTGGCAACCGCTGGCTTTGTTGTCCGTGTACAGGGGAAAGGCACCACTGTCAACAACCACCGCATCGATGAAAACCTTAACGACATCCAGGGCTTCAGTAGAACAATGGAAAGCCAGGGGCTTAAGGTTGTTTCGAAAGTCATCTCCATAGAGGACTTCGAAGGCGATGCGGCGACACGTCAGATATTTGGCTTGCATACCGACGATACCGAAGGGTTTACACGCATCCGGCGCTTACGGTCAGTCAATGGTGTGACAGCGGTGATCTTTAACACAACCGTCAGGCGACATGTGGGCGATAAGTTACGCCAGTATGTGCTTGACGATGTCTCGATTTACAGTCTGTATCGTGAAGTCCTGGGGGTGCATGTCGCCGCCAGTGACGTGACACTGGTTCCGGTTGTCGCCACACCAGAGATGATTCACCACTTCGGAGTAGAACCAGGAACAGCGCATTTTTGGCTTCAGTCGGTCAGTTATCTGGAAGATGGACAACCGATTGAAACCACCGCAGCCTGTTACCGTGGGGACTTGTTCCAGTTTAAATCAAGGTTGCAAGCTATGGAACAGGATCGCCCGAAAGACCCGTGGTTTATTAACCCGGCGATGATTTCTGATCTACTTTAGGGCGTGGGTAAATTGGTGTCGTGCAACAGTGCATCGTGATAATTTTAGTTAGAGGATAGAGTAAAATGAAGAACCTGAGAACCTTCACCGTACTTGCTGTGCTGGTTGTGGGAACGCTGTTCCTTGCAGCTTACGCACCAACACCCGCCTTCGAAGCCTCCCTGCCCGGTGTAGTGATCCCTGCTGCCAGCGCACAGGATCAAGAGCCGGTTGTGCTGACGTACATCAAACTGGCAGATGAACTGGAAGCACAGGCACTTGACGTGCTGGTCGAGGAATTTCGCGCTCAAAACGATGGCGAATTCTCTTATGTAACGGTGGAGTACAACGCCCTGCCCTTTGCAGACCTGATGACAGGTATTCAAACTTCTGTTGCAACAGGCCAACCAGTAGACATCATCCAGGCAGATGCACCTAACCTGCTGAACTTTGCGGTGGATGGCGTAATCCAGCCCCAAACAGCCTCATGGACTGAGGAAGAACTGTCTCGCTTTGCACCGCAGTCACTTGATGAAGCAACCATCGCTGGCGAATTCTACGGCCCGGCAATGCGCCAGTCATGCTCTGTGATGTGGTACAACACCGAAATGACCGCAGCAGCAGGTGTTGATGTGCCAGAAGGCATTGACGCACTGACCTATGAAGATGCGCTGGCAATCTGGGAGCAGGTCATTGTTGATGAAAACGGCGACGGTGTGCCCGAGGTTTATGGTGTTGAACTGGGGCAAAACCCATACTGGGGTGACTACGAATATCGCGTTCCGGCACGCACAGCCGGCGCACCTGACAGCCCGACCTATGCAGGTGTAGGGCCTGACGGCATCGTGTTCGATGGCTTCTTCAACACGCCAGAGGCTATCGAGGCTTACCAGTTCATCCAGGATCTGTACATGGAGCACAATGTTGCAACGGCAGAACCTGTGCCGAACAGCTTCCTCGCACAAAGCGCTGCCTTCTACATTTCACCGGCACGTGTTGTGGGTGTTCGCAACGACCAATTCCCCGACATGCCAGAAATCCGTGCAACAAATGCACCCTACTTCGTAACCCCCCTCTGCCATACTGGTAGCTGGCACTACGGTATCT
>JBCCQC010000493.1:0-4198 GCA_039024535.1 Chloroflexota bacterium | reverse complement strand
GTGAACGCACCCGGTGGCGACTATATTTTCGTAATCCAGCGAAGTGCTTTTGAAAGGTTCGATTTACATGACAGATAATATCTACGACTCATTCCTCAAGCAGATTGAGGACTATGAGCCAAAGGTGGAGTCCGTTGAAGTTGGTTATGTAGAAGAGGTTGGTGACGGCATTGCCCGTGCATCCGGTCTTGAAAACATCCGCTTTAACGAACTCGTGACGTTCAGCAACGGTACGCAGGGCATCGCGTTCAACCTGGAAGCAGACAACGTCGGTATCATCATCATGGGTGACTACGACGACATCCAGGAAGGTGACGAAGTTCGCCCACAGGGGCGCATTGCTTCTGTGCCAGTGGGCCGTGAACTGCTGGGCCGCGTGGTAAATGCCCTCGGTGAGCCGGTAGATGGCAAGGGGCCGATTAACACCACCGAGCGCTACAACATTGAGCGTATTGCGCCAGGTGTGATGGAGCGTGCCAGTGTAGACCGACCGGTACAGACGGGTATTGTGGCGATTGACGCGATGATCCCGATTGGCCGTGGTCAGCGTGAGTTGATCATTGGCGACCGGCAGGTCGGTAAGACTGCTGTGGCAATTGACACAATCATCAACCAGAAGGGCCTGGGCCTGTACTGCGTGTATGTTGCTGTTGGCAAGCGCCGTGGTGAGATTGCCCGTCTGGTTGCAACACTCGAAGAAAACGGTGCGCTGGAGCACACTATCATCGTCACAGCGACCGCTTCCGAGTCCGCCGCGCTCCAGTACATCGCACCGTATGCCGGTTGTGCGATGGGCGAGTGGTTTATGGAAAACGGCATGGACGCGCTGGCTGTCTATGACGACCTTTCCCGCCATGCATGGGCCTACCGTCAGGTATCCCTGCTCATGCGTCGTCCTCCGGGCCGTGAGGCTTACCCCGGCGACGTATTCTACCTGCACAGCCGCCTGCTGGAACGCGCCGCCCAGCTCAGTGAAGAGCGTGGTGGTGGTAGCCTGACTGCCCTGCCGGTAATTGAAACGCAACTTGGCGACGTGTCCGCATTCGTGCCCACCAATGTGATTTCGATCACGGACGGCCAGATTTATCTCGAAGGCGAATTGTTCTACTCCGGTCAGCGCCCTGCCATCAACGCCGGTATCAGCGTAAGCCGTGTGGGGAGTTCTGCACAGGCGAAGGCGATGAAGGATGTAGCGGGGGGTATTCGCCTCCAGATGGCGCAGTTCCGTTCGCTGGCTGCCTTCGCGCAGTTTGGCTCCAATCTGGACAAATCCACGCAGCAGCAGCTTGATCGCGGCCTGCGTCTTCAGGAACTGCTGAAGCAGCCGCAGTATAAGCCGCTGCCACTGGCAGACCAGGTGCTTCTGATTTATGCCGGTACCAATGGCCTGATCGACGATATTGATGTGGATAGTGTACCACAGTGGCAGAATGACTTCCTGCGCTTCTTTAAATCTCAGCACGCTGAGATGTACAGCACGCTGGCCGAAGAGAAGAAGCTAGCGCTGGAGAAGATCGACGGGCGCAAGCGCAACCTCGAAGTGGAAGAAATCGTGAGGGGCTTCAACGAGAACTGGGCACCGGCTTCCCAGGAGGCGTAACCGATGGCTAATGTTCTTGAGATTCGTAAGCGCATCAAGAGTGTGAAAAACATCTCTCAGGTGACACGTGCGCTGGAGGCGGTTTCCGCCTCTCGTGTGCGTCGTGCGCAGGCCCGTGCGCTTGCTACCCGTATGTATGCGGAAAAGGCATGGGAAGTGCTGCTGAACGTACAGCAGGCTGCACAGAACGGCACCCCGCTGCACCCGCTGCTTACCCAGCGTGAAGAGGTCAAGAAGCGCAAGGTGGTGCTGATTACCTCGGATCGTGGGCTGGCAGGGTCTTACAACGCTAACGTGATGCGTGTTTCTGAGCGGTTTGAAAGCCGCAGCGATGTGCCGGTTGAGTACGTGACCGTCGGGCGCAAGGGCCGTGACACCATGATTCGCAATCAGGCGGACGTGGTGGCAGAGTTCAGCAATATGCCGGCAGAACCGGGCATTGCAGATATTTCCCCGATTGCCCGCGCAGCCATTGATGACTTCTTGAGTGGCCGTGTGGATGAGGTTTTTGTGGCCTACACAGACTTTATCAACACGCTGACGCAGGCCCCCGTGGTGCTACGCCTGCTGCCGCTGGTTCCCTACGAAACGGATGACCAGGCACTGTCTGAGTACGTGAAAGACGTGCCGGATGTGTCTGCAAATATCAACGAGTACGAGTTTGAGCCGAACCCGACGGCAGTTCTGGACGAGGTTGTGCCACGTTTTACCGAGCTACAGCTTTACCAGGCTGTGCTGGAAAGCCTGGCGAGTGAGCACGCGGCTCGCATGGTGGCCATGAAGAACGCCAGCGATAACGCTACCGAACTGGTTGGTGACCTGACGCTGGTTTACAACAAGGCACGTCAGTCTGCGATTACCAGCGAAATCCTCGACATCGTCGGGGGTGCAGAGGCACTCCAGGGCGAGATTGACAAAGCTGCAAAGTCTATCGAAAAGTCGATGAAAAAAGCGTAGCAGTAACCGAAACTCAGGGGCATGGCCGGGTGGCTGCGCCCTTTACCGAATAAACATAACAGAGAGGCAACTTTAGAAGATGGCAGAAACACAGGGAACGATTACACAGATTCTGGGCGCTGTGGTGGACGTGACCTTCCCCCACAACGAACTCCCGGACATCTACGATGCGCTGCGCGTGCCGCGTGAGGGCGAAGAAGATCTGATCCTCGAAGTGCAGCTTCACCTGGGCGATGACGCCGTGCGTACCGTGGCGATGGACACCACCGATGGCCTGAGGCGTGGCGTACCGGCTTTTGCCACCGGCAAGCCAATCACGGTGCCGGTTGGCCCGGATTCACTCGGTCGCGTGTTCAACGTACTGGGCCGCCCGATTGACAACGGCGATGCCGTCACCGATGAAACCCCGCGCAAGCCGATTCACGCAACAGCCCCCAAATTTGATGAGCAGACGACGAAGATTGAGGTGTTCGAGAGTGGCCTCAAGGTGATTGACCTTATCGCCCCGATGACCAAGGGGGGTAAGATTGGCATCTTTGGTGGTGCCGGTGTGGGCAAGACGGTGACCATCCAGGAAATGATTAACAACATCGCCAAGCAGCACTCTGGCCTGTCTGTGTTCGCGGGTGTGGGCGAGCGTACCCGTGAAGGCACCGACCTCTACTACGAAATGGAAGAGGCAGGGGTGCTCCCCTATCTGGCGATGGTATTCGGCCAGATGAACGAGCCGCCCGGTGTGCGCCTGCGCGTGGCGCTCAGTGGCCTGACGATGGCCGAGCACTTCCGCGACGAAGGCCGTGACATCCTGATGTTTATTGACAACATCTTCCGTTACTCCCTCGCCGGTGCAGAGGTATCCGCTCTGCTCGGTCGTATGCCTTCTGCTGTGGGCTACCAGCCGACGCTGGCTGACGAGATGGGCCAGCTTCAGGAGCGTATTACCTCCACGAAGAAGGGGTCGATTACATCAATGCAGGCGGTTTATGTACCGGCGGACGACTACTCTGACCCGGCACCGGTTGCGGTGTTCTCTCACCTGGACGGAACCATTGCTCTGGAGCGCTCCATTGCTGCTGCGGGCCGCTTCCCGGCAGTAGACCCGCTCTCCTCCACCAGCAACATTCTGGATCCGAATGTACTGGGTACCGAACACTACCGCACCGCCCGCGAGGTTCAGCAGGTGCTCCAGCGTTACAAAGACCTCCAGGACATTATTGCTATCCTGGGTGTGGAAGAGCTGGGCGACGATGACAAGATTCTCGTGGCACGTGCCCGTAAGATGGAGTGGTTCCTCACACAGCCAATGTTTGTGGCTTCCCAGTTCACTGGCCTTGAAGGGCGCTATGTGAAAATTCCGGAAACAGTTCGTGGCTTCCGTATGATCCTTGACGGCGACCTCGACCATGTACCGGAGGATTACTTCCGTATGAAGGGCACCATTGACGAGGTGATTTCTGCTTACGAGCAGGCACAGGCAGCAGCAGGGGACTAACCCGCGATGCCAATTCATGTAGAAGTCATCACGCAGGAAGACAAGATCTTTGACGAGCCAGAGGCCGATATGGTGATTGTCCCGGCAGCGGAGGGTGAGATGGGCGTCCTGCCTAACCATGCGCCGGTACTGACGACACTGGCTTTCGG
>JBCCQC010000492.1:0-4214 GCA_039024535.1 Chloroflexota bacterium | reverse complement strand
GGCGTCGTGGGCTTCCTGCATAAGTTGCTGTAAATCGTCGGTATCGTAGCGCAGGACGCCGTTATCCCCTGTAACGAGGTAGGTGCCGTCAATGGCGGCAGTAGCCCCGCTGAGGCCGCCATCGGCGAAGAACTTGACACTATCGAGGCGCAGGGTATCGCTCACGTATTTTTCTGGCAGGGGCATGGTTTCTGTGCCGCCGTCCAGACGGCGCACGGCCAGCCCGTTGGTGCGGACGGCCATACGGCCCTGTGCTTCCATCTGGCGGTAGACTTCGACGTGCAGCGGGGTAAGGAGTGGGTCTGTAGCGCTGGTGATGCCCTGTGAAAGCTGGTGCTGGTGCGCGGCGGCGATGGCGTCGGCCAGTTCGTCGTGGGTGAAGGCGGGGATTGCCCGGTTGACGAGTGCCATTGCGCTTTCTTTAAGGACGCCGGTGGGGTTGCCGTGTTCGTCACGGTCGATGACGCCGCCGGGTGGGTCTGGTGTGCTGGCGTCAATCCCGGCCAGTAACAGAGCGCAACTGTTAAGCGCCATGATGTGCCCGCAGATGCGCGTGACGGCCAGCGGACGTTCTGTGCTCACAGCGTCAAGGTCGGTGCGGGTGGGGTGGCGGCCTTCTTGCATACTGGCTTCGTCGTAGCCGCGCCCCAGTATCCAGCCATCGGTGCGTTTTGCGGCGTGGGCCTGCAATGCGCGGACGAGTTCGGGAATGGCTTCTGGCTGGCTGTGGCGCACGTCTACCTGCAAGGTGAGCAGCAGGCCCATTTTCCAGATGTGGACGTGGGCGTCGTTAAAGCCGGGGAGCATGGTGTGGCCGCCGAGGTCTATCGTTTGCGTCCCGGCGGGTGGGTTCACGTCTTTGCGGTCGCCTGCAAATGCGATGCGCCCGTTGTCGTCTACCAGAACGGCTTCGGCGGTGGGCGTGGCGGGGTTGAGTGTGTGAATGGTGCCGTTTGTGAATAATTGCATCCTGCCCTCTGTTCAGATCAGACGGGCAGTGGCTTCTCCCGGTACCAGTACTGGTATTCTTCCTCAAAGCCGAGGGAATTATACAGCCGCCATGCCCGCTGGTTATTTAACATCACCTGTAGATATGCTGTGTGGGCACCTTCCTGTTGTGCCAGCCACAGCGCGTATGTCATCAGCTTACGCCCATAGCCGTGCCCACGATAGTCTTTATCTACTACAACATCAAATATACCGGCAAATCCACGTTCAATCACGATCATGGCAGTGGCGATGGGGCGGGTGCCTTCCCACACGAGTACAAATATGCCCTGCTGCAAGAGGTGCTCGGTGAGCATCTGGCGGACAAGGTTATGGTACATGGGGTTGACGCGGTTCATGTTGTTGGTGGCTTCCTGCCAGTGGATGCTGGGATAGGTGCGCACGTCCATGTCGGCATTGCGCAGTTCTGGCTCCAGTGTGAGAGGCTGAAGGTGGAGCGTCTGGACGCTGGTGCGTGCTACGACGCTGTAGCCCAGTTCGCCCAGATATTCGTCAAGGTGGGTGGGTTCGGCGGCATCGGTCATCTTGAAAAAGGTGGGCAGGGCGCGGTCGTTATAGAAGCACTCTGCAAAGGCGATGCTCTGTTCGAGGTTGTCGCTGGCGCGGTAGAGTGGGATTACCGAGTTGGCGCGGCGTGTGAAGCCATTGGCATAGCGCAGTAGCCAGCCATCGCGGAAGATGGTGTAGGGTGCGGGCCATGCATTGGCAGAAATTTCTTCCAGCAGTCGGATTTTCCGACTGGTATTGATTGAGAAAGCATTGACTGGTCGCATGGGGTCAGTGTAACAGATGCATTCTCAATTCACCTTAAAATCGTGTGATGCTCTGTTAGGATTCCATCAGAGAATACCAATCACAGGGGTTACGCACGGTTGAGGACGGTTTGTAACAGTACATTGGTACCGTTAATCACATCGGGCCATGTTGCATTGTGTGCTTTGCGGTCATTTTCTACTGCTGTGGTGGGGATAAAGACCATCCCGGTGGGCACAAACGAACTCATGGGCTGGGCGTCGTGCCCTGCGTAGCTAATCATAGAGCTGTGCTTGAGCTGCATGTCATCACAGGCCTGCTGTACAGCGGCAATCATATCAGCGTCCATTGTCGCCGCATCCAGATGTTCTACACGCTCTGTCGTCAGTTCCACATTACAGTCAGCGGCGCAATTTGACGCCAGCGTGCATAGATCGTGCTCCAGTGCAGATAGAACCTCGCCCTCAACATTGCGGCATTCTACTGTGAGGGTGGCACGTTCTGGAATGACGTTGAACATACCCGGATAGACCTGCAGATTGCCGCAGTTGATTACACTGCCATCGAAACGGTCATGAATCAACGTGTGGGCGCGTGTGATGAACAGCGCCGCCCCCTGTAATGCATCTTTGCGGCGGTAGATGTCTGTAGTGCCGCTGTGCCCTCCCTCTCCCACGAACGTCATCTGGAATGTTGTGCGCCCGACGATGCCACGGACAATGCCGATTTGCGCGTTGAGGCGCTGGAGAATCGTGCCTTGCTCGATGTGCAGTTCAAGGTACCCGGCCAGTGTCGTCGGGTCACGCTTTGCCAGGTGGACACGGTTTACGTCGATGCCAGCACGGGACAGGACCGCCCAGAAAGCCGCATCCTCGCCGCGCCGGTCGCCCAGTTTGCCTACGGGCAATCCGCCAGTAAGCCCACGGCTGCCGAGCATGGAAAACCATGTGCCTTCTTCGTCTGTGAAGTCCATCACTTCGAGGTGAAAGGGGAGATCGATGCCGGCTTCCTGCACGGTGCGCATAATTTCAAGGCCAGCGAGTACCCCGATGGAGCCGTCGTAGCGGCTGCCGCCCGGTACGGTATCCAGATGTGAGCCAATCATCATGGTGCGGGCGTGGGGATTGGTACAGTACATGATTCCACTGAGGTTGCCGGCGTCGTCGTCACGCACGGCAAAGCCCGCGTCCTCGATCCGGTCTGCGAACCATGCGCGGGCTTCTAAATCCTCCAGAGACAGGGCGGGGCGGCTGATCTGCCCGGTGGATGTGGCCCCGATGCGGGCCAGCGTTTCGAAATCGGCCAGCAAACGGCCCGTGTTGATGCGGAGCTGTGAATTATCCATCGGAATCGGTTTGAGCACGCTAACCAGAGTCTTTTCCTCAGGTCTTCCAGATAATTCCTGACAGCGTATCATGAATTGTTGGACGGCGCTACAACCCGCAGGGGGCATTTTCCGGGTAATCTATGTTCGGCATAACACTACCACAAGCTGACGGTTGCCCTGCTAACGTACACAGCCGCCGGGTAACGTGCTAAACTATTCTTAATAGTGCGCGATTCATCCGGGGAGGATTTTATGCAGAAGTGGTTTTTGCTGCTGGGTTTGCTGGCTGCCAGCATGACGGCAGTGACCGTACACGCCGATGGGGTGGCGAACTGGCGCGTGGAATACTATAACAATCAGTATCTCATCGGTGAGGAAGCGGTGGCGACCAGTGTGAGTGCTGTGAGCTTTGACTGGGGTTCGGGATCACCGGCCAGTGGTGTGGATGCCGACAATTTCTCGGCGCGGTTTACCACGCGCACGGATTTTACTGCCGGGACGTATCGCTTTTTTGCGCGGGCCGATGATGAAGTGCGCGTGACGGTTGACCAGCAGACGCTCATCAATACGTTTGACCGGGTGCAGGTGGGTGAAACGGTTTCCGGGGATATTGCGCTGTCGAGCGGGTCGCACCAGATACAGGTGGATTATCGGGAGCGTAGCGGCGATGCGTATGTGTTCGTGACGTGGGAAAACGCTGCCACCAACCCGACGGTTCCTGCGTTTGCGCCGATTACGGCCACCTCCACTACAGATGTTGACCTGGGGCCGTGGCTCACGCAGTACTTCCCGAACCCGTCGCTGTCCGGGTTCCCCGGCGGCATTTTCTCAGAGCCAGCGGTCAGTAATAACTGGGGTGATGGTTCGCCCTTTGCCAGCATCCCGGCAGATAACTTCTCTGTGCGGTGGAGCAGTGCTGCGGTGCTGGAGGCAGGGCGCTACCGGGTGACAGCCCGTGCTGATGATGGTGTGCGGGTGTTTATTGACGGCGATACCGTGATTGATGCGTGGATTGGTGACGTGAGCGAGTTAAAAACCGCTGATGTGACGCTGAGTGCGGGGCAGCATAGTTTTGTGGTGGAATATTACGAAGAAGGGGGTGAGGCGTTCATCGACTTTGCGTTTG
>JBCCQC010000491.1:0-4222 GCA_039024535.1 Chloroflexota bacterium | reverse complement strand
GTTCGGGTTGTTGTTCGGCGGGTTCACCATGCTGCTTGCACGCTCACACTCGATGCCGAGCAGGGTTGCGCAAATGGTCGGAACGTCTACTGCATACTGCATTGCCACACGAACGTCAGTGTTCATGATGGCATCGCCGCCCTCGTCACCTGCGAACAGGCCGGTCATGTTATAGCCCACGTACATACGGCGGGTGCCCTGTACGCCAGCAACTTCGGCAGTGCCACTGTTAGCCACAGCGTCCTGCTGATCCGGTACCAGGTTGGCGATGATGTCCACGTTACCGGCAATCAGTTCAGCGGCGCGGGTGGAGTTTTCCGGGATCACACGCCATACCAGCGTCTCAAAGCCCTGCGGACGCAGGTCGAAGCCCTCTACAGCCTGGAGCGTGGTGTGGCTATCCGGCACCCACTCTACAAACTCATACGGGCCAGAGCCAATCGGCATAGCAGCAGCTTCTTCCAGCGTCATAGCTGAATAGCTGTCCATGCAGTGGATGTACACTTCGGAGATCAGACCGAGGTTGATGGACTGGAAACGGCCCACGTTGATGGCAACCTCAAGTTCGCTGATGACTTCAGCATCAATGAACTCGATGGAGTCAAACACGAAGCCAGCGGTATTGCCGGTAAAGGCGTTCTCGTCGTCAGCCGCACGGTTAAACGTGAAAGCCACGTCTTCTGCCGTCAGGGCTTCACCGTCGTGGCAGGTCAGGCCCTCGTTGAGCGTGAACACGAGCTGTGTACCCTCATTTTCCAGGCGAACGTCGTTAGCCAGGTACGGGACGATCTCACCGGTTTCGGTGATCTGATACAGGCTGGCAAACAGATGACCAAAAATGTTAGCCTCTGCACGCGAGTTCACCTCGGATGGCTCCCAGCCGTCGGTGTCAACCGTCTGGGCGATCACGAGCGTGGTGTCGTCGGGGCCGGGCTGCGCGTTCACAATGAACGGCAGAACTGCCAGTACAGTAACGATGAGCGCAACTGCGCCCTTGCGAAGGTTAAACTTCATGAAGCTACCTCTCCTTAAAATAAGATACTTACTACGACCAACGGAACCGGAGTTCCGATGATTTCTCTCCTCACTGCGTTACGGGCCTGTGGCGGCCAGCACGCTGTCTATGGTTACGCTGCGCTGCTCTCTGCTGGAAAGCACACACGCTTCCAGCATTGCCAGCGAACGCAAATGGTCTTCCCCGCTGCATTGCAACGGTGCGCCGTCTATCACGGTATCGAGGAAGGCGTTCAGCAGTCCCGTTGTTTCCGTAATCCAGCGTTCGTGCGGCGGTAAATTGACCGCCGTCAGGGTATCGTCATCTCGCTGTGCGTAGTGTAACGCGCCGAACTGCTCCTGCTGGCTGATAACGCCGTTGGTACAGTCCGTGCGCCACTCAAAACCGGGCACCTGCCAGCCACTCATCCATGTGCCCTGATAGTTAACGTTCAGGCCGTTCTCAAACACGAAGATGGCCGCGACATTAGTATCATCATCGTACATGCTCCACGGCGGGTTCCATGTGTGGCAGTGAACCATTACCGGCTCTGCGCCATATACATAGCGCATCAGGTCAAAGTGATGTATCGACTGCTCCCACAGCATCGGGTGTTCCATCGTCAGCGGGTACTTGTTCAGGTCAGGGCGGTGGCCGTCGCGGTAACGCTCATAGGTAAAGCGCCCGAACGCCGGTTCGCCCACGGTGCCGCCAGCAAGCAACTGCATGGTGGCAATCGTCACGCCCAGGTAGCGGAAGTTAAGCCCCACCATCAGCGGTACATCGACAGCCAGTGCAATGTCCACCAGCGATTTCGCCTCGGCCACACTGAGCGCGAGCGGCTTTTCGATGAGCATGGGCATGTTTTTCTCACATGCTGCGCGAACCTGACCCTCGCGGCCCATTGGCGGGTTTGCCAGCACCAGCGCACCGGCACCGGGCACCGCTTCAATAGCGTCTTCCGCACTCGCAAACGTCGGGCGCTCCCCGAACCGTTCGGCAGCGCGGGTGAGCGCATCCGGGTTCGGGTCACAGTAGGCGGTAATCTCGCAGCGGTCACTGCGCGTGATAACGTCCGCCCAGTACGTGCCGCGCACACCCATCCCGGCGAGTATGATTTGCAGTTTCTCGCTCATGAGGGCTGCTCCGTCTGTGAAGCGCGAATGATCTGCGCGACACCCTCAGCAAATGGTGTCCACGTATCGAAGCCAATATCATCGCACAGGCAGTCGCTCACCAGATGGCCCTGGCGCGGGTGCGGTGGCGATGGCTCATTAACCGCCGTAATTTGTGTGCCGGGTACAACCTGCTTCACAACCTCTGCCGCTTCAATGTTCGTCATCACCTCACCGGAGGCGACGTTATAGAGCGGGTGGTTCCATGTTTCGTGCAGCATCGTGTGGACGGCGCGGCCAATATCCGGCGCAAACGTCCAGCCGTGGGTTTCATCCGGCGCATCAACCATAATCGTGCCGGTGGTCAATGCTTCGCTGATGTAGCGCCCTACCCGGCTGATGCGCGGACGGGTGTCACGCACTTTTTCCTCCGGCCCGAAAACGTTCCCGAACCGAATCACCGTCAGGTTATACCCGTGGAGGGTGCGCAGTGTATCCACCAGTGATTCAATCGTGCGCTTGGCTGTGGCATACAACCCCAGCGGCACAGGCACAACGCTGTCATCAATCGGGCCGCGTGTTTCACGGAATGCCGCATCGGAGCTAATCAGGATGCCGCGTTTATCCGGGCCTGCCGCTTCAATGATTGCCAGCACCGGGTCAAGGTTGGCGCGTAAGTTAGCAATGGGCGTCATACCGCTTTCTTGCGCAGAGGCGGTTAAGGCTGCCCCGTGGATGTATGCGTCAAATTCAATGTCCGATAGCGTTTCGGCATCCACGTTTCCGGTTATCATTTCCACTTTGCCTGCCCAGCGCTGCACCAGTTCCGCATCAAACGCACGATCCAGCGCAATAATCTCGTAGGCAGGGTGAAACACCAGTTCCGCAATAATGCTGCGGCACACAAACCCACCGGCCCCGGTCACGAGTAAGCGCATTAACTTGCATCCTCATCTACATGCCAGCCTTCGGCAATGAGGTCGCCGGTGGATGCAATATGCTGCTGAATTACCCGCGTAGCTAACGGCAGGTCGTTCGCAGTAATGGCATTGATGATGGGCAGATGATTATTCGCTACCTGTACAATGTTGCGGTTGCGCAGGTTGTGCAGGCTCATCACCTGCTGCACGCGCATCTGCACCGTGTTCCATGTAGAAGCGAGCAGGCTGTGCCCACTGAGCGTGATAATAGTGTCATGGAATTCACGGTCTAACATGTTCAGGTCTCGCCAGTTGTTGTCATTTGCTGCGGCTATCATGCGCTCGTAAATGGCTTGCAGGTCAGTGACGGCGGTCGGGTGGTGCTGCTCTAATATGCGCTGGATGGCAAAACTTTCCATTACGCTGCGCAGGCTGTACAACTCCTCAATGTCCGTGCGCGTGAGCTTCGTCACCGTGGTGCCGTGGTAGGGCACTGTCGATACCAGCCCCTCCGAATTGAGTATCTGTATCGCTTCGCGCAGTGGGGCACGGCTTACGCCCAGTTGCGATGCCAGGTCAGTTTCCACCAGTGTTTGCCCCGGCTTCAGTTCACCGCTCAAAATCGCGCTTTTCAGCGTATCCAGGATTCGCTCACGCAGGGACTTGTTGTTGAAGTGTTCCAGTGATGGAAGCTGCGGCATTTTCTTGACAATTTTTTTACAAAGTTTATAATCATGCCCATTCAGTCGATTGTCGACAATCTACAACCGACAGGCAACTGACCGGGATTATAGAGAGCCAGTGAACCCGTGTCAAGAAATTCGTAAAAATTCTGTTAAAAGCTACAGTCTGAGGGGCAGGTTTATGCCACTTTTAACCAACAGTCAGCATCTGGTGACGATGGCCGTGCGCGGACAGGTGTCGCAGCCGGGGTTGCGCTATCCGGGCTACGTCCCCCATTCAGAAGGGCAGGCGATGGTGCTACCGGGCATGTCCGGCGTCGTTTACAACGTCAAGGTCGGGCACCCGGCATTCGGCTGGGCCGCAGACCATGTTGAACCGGGCGTTTCTATTGCCAACCCCGATCACAT
The DNA here is from genome assembly GCA_039024535.1 of Chloroflexota bacterium. GTDB lineage: Bacteria > Chloroflexota > Anaerolineae > Aggregatilineales > Phototrophicaceae > DAOTTY01. The sequence goes on along the minus strand of JBCCQC010000491.1, from coordinate 102 downwards.
GGCCGATTTCGGCCTGCACTATCTCACCTGCATCGGCAACAAAGCTATCGTCACCAGCGGACTCGCTAAAGGTGGCGAGGGTGTTATTACCGGGGAACATGC
>JBCCQC010000490.1:0-4228 GCA_039024535.1 Chloroflexota bacterium | reverse complement strand
TCCTTACGTGTGCAAAAACAATGTTATCCAGAGAAGGGGTCACGTGTGGGGCCACCTGCGGCCTCGTCACCCACCCACTGGAAAAACTCAACCATGTAGCCGTCCGGGTCGTGCAGGTAAACCTGCACCACGCCATCGCCGCGTGGCATAGGGCCACCCTTGATTTCGACATCGTGGGCCTTCAGTCGGGTCACCACTGCGTCAAGGTCGGGGACTTCGAAGGCGATGTGTGTTGCGAGGCCGGTTTTCACTGCATTGCCGGCATCTTCAAAACCGGTCGGGGCAACCGTATCTTCCGCGAGGATCATGTGTAGCTGGCTATCGCCGCTCTGGAACCATGCACCCCGGAAGCGGAATTGCTCTGGCCGGGGGACTTCTTCCATGCCGAGGACGGTACCATAGAACCAGCGCGTCTTTTCGATATCTTTGACCACGAGGCCCATGTGTGCAAGCGTCTTGATTTCCATAGTGTCAACCTTTCCGGTGCAGAACCAGTGCCGGTAGAGAGAATATTGTCTCCCGCCTCTGATATTCACACTATATCACGGGTTCGGTATCCACCTGCGGTAATGCGGGTATTTGTTCAGCGAATCATAGCGGAATTCTCATATTCCGGGGCCGTGGCTTTACGCCTGTGGGCACGGGTGCTACCATACGCGCTCTGTGAATGTTGTATACGACGGTGAAGGACACACCTGCCATGACCACACTCATTACCGGCGGTGCCGGGTTTGTGGGTAGCCACCTGGCGGCCCTGCTTGCCAGCCAGAATAAGCCTGTTGTGCTGCTGGATAACTTCGACCCGTACTATGATGTTGACCTGAAGCGTGCCCGTGTGGTGAACCTGGCGAAGGGCCTGCCACTGGTAGAAGCAGACATCCGGGATTTTGATGCGCTGGATAAAATCTTCGATGAGCACAAGATTACCCGTGTGGTGAACCTGGCCGCGATGCCGGGGGTGCGCTACAGCGTGGGCCGTGCCCGCCTGTACATGGATGTGAACACCACGGGCGCGGTTAACCTGATGGAACTGTGCGTAAAGTACGAGTGCGAGGTGATGGTACAGGCGTCCACGTCGTCTATCTACGGGCAGACGGACAAAATCCCGTTTAAAGAGGAAGACCGCACCGATCATCCACTGGCCCCCTACCCGGCCAGCAAACGTGCTGCGGAACTGTTCGCGCACAGCTTTTACAACCTGCACGGGTTAAATGTCACATCATTGCGCTTTTTTAATGTGTATGGCCCGCACGGACGCCCGGATATGATGCCCATCAAGGCGCTGAAGGCGATTTTAAACGGGGATACCATCCATCTATGGAACGGCGGGCACCTCAAGCGGGACTGGACGTACATTGAGGACACGGTGAACGGTGTGGCGTCTGCACTGGAGCGGCCAATGGGCTTTCAGGTCATTAACCTGGGCTGTGGCGACCCGCTGCCACTGCTGGACTTCATCAATATTTATGAGGAACTGGTGGGCAAAGAGGCCGTCCGCGTGATTGAACCGGCCCCGCCGACCGAGCCACTGATTACCTACTGCGATAACACGCTGGCCCGTGAGCTGCTGGACTTTGACCCGCAGACAAAAATTGCCGATGGCCTGGCGAAGGTGTGGGACTGGTACCGCGACGCCAGCGGTATTGCGTAGCATCGCACATGGGGGACGCGCAACAGCGCGTCTCGCGGCTGTGTCAGGTTTGCCACCTGCGTTCCATCGAACACGACACCACCCCGTCGCAGATAATGATCTTCACGCAACCTCAACTGAAATGCATTGAAATTTTACAGGTTTCGCGCAGAGGCTTGCAGTAATATAAAGCTGCATTTCGACAGATGAGCGACAGAGAGCACATATGGCAACCGCAACCCACACCCCCGCCACACTCGTTCCACTGGAAGACCGACACGTTTACGAAGCATTCGCGCTGATTGACGATAACCGGGCGTTCCTGGGGGAGTGGATGCCGTGGGTGGCCGACCACACGACGGTGGAAGACACGCTGTTTATGATCCAGCGCGGCGTGGCGCAGTTTACCCGGCGTGAGGGCGTGCTGGCAGGCATCTGGGATGATGGGAAGCTGGCGGGGCTAACGCAGCATGTGGACGTGGACTACCAGAACGGCAATACGCGCGTGACGGTGTGGCTGGGGAAAGCCTATCAGGGTCGGGGGCTTGCCAGCCGTGCGATGCGCTCCATCATGCGTTACAGCTTTACGCAGATGAACATCGAGCGTGTGGAATTCCGCTGCACGGCGAACAACCAGCGGGCACTGACGATGGCCGAACGGCTGGGCTTTGTGCGCGAGGGAACGCTGTTCAGTGCGCTGCGCGTTGGCGAAAGACGCCGTGACGTGGCACTTTACAGCATGTTGCTGGCAGACTGGAAAGAGCGCAAAACCGGCCCACTTTAAACGGATACAGTCGGTCAGGGTTCCGTGTGGGGATTCACATTTTTCTTCGTTAGCAAACCCCGGTACAGGCCGTCAATGTCGCGTACCAGTCGGTCAATGCCATAGCGGTTAATCATGGCTTCGCGGGCGGTTTCTGGCGCGGGTGGGTTGTCCAGCGTTTCGAGGATGGCATCAGCCATTGCACGGGCATCGCCATCGGGCACCAGCCTGCCGAACACACCGCCGTCCAGCAGTTCCCGCACACCGCCCACGTCCGTACTCACCACCGGGCAGCCAGCGGCCAGCGCTTCAATCAGCGTCACCGGGGTGCCCTCGTTGCGGCTGCTGATGACCTTCACGTCAAGATCGGCGTAAACAGCGGCGGTGTCCTTCTGCCAGCCAGTGAAAGTCACTCTGTCCGCGATGCCAATCTCCTTCACATAGCTGTGCAGCATCTCACTGTCTTCTCCCTCACCAATGAGTACCACATGTGCATCGGGTTTTTGTTCGAGTACCAGTTTTGCTGCGTCGAAGTAGAGGCGCTGGTTTTTGACCGGGGCCATACGCCCTACATGCCCGATGATGGGTGCGTCGGTCGGCAGGTTCCACCCGCGCAGGAATTTGCCACTTTTGCGCTTTGCTACCACAAACGGATGCAGGTCGAGGCCCAGCGGCAGCACGGTAATGTGCCCCTTGCTGGTGATGCCGTAGTCTTCCACAAGTTCGCGGCGCAGGCTGTTCGTCAGCGTGATGATGGTATCTGCCCAGCGAGCGGCCATGCGCTCCAGCGAGATAAACAGGCGCGTTTTAAGCGGGCCAAAGTACCCCCTGAAGACATGCCCGTGGAACGTATGGACAATCACGGGCACGCCTTCCAGCCTGGCTGCCAGCCGCCCGATGAACCCGGCTTTGGCCGTGTGCGTGTGTACTACGTCCGGCTGGTACTCGCGGATGAGGCGGCGCATGGCCTGCAATACCTGAAAATCGTTCACCGGGCTGATCTCGCGGCGTAGTTCTGGCACTACCACTGGCTCCACGTTGCGCTCACGGGCATAGTACGTCATGTCGCCTTCGTCCGCGCTCAGGCTACCCACCACAAGCCGCGTTTCGTATACGTCTGCGGGTAAACGCTGTGTGAGCAGGGCTACGTGAATAGAGGGGCCGCCGATGTTGAGGCGGGCAATGATGCGCATAACACGGATGCGCCGATTTTCTGTCATGGTGGGGTTATCTCCGCAGGTGTGTGCCGGGTTGCAAACGCGCCCATGTTGTGCCACGAGCCAGAAATTGTCAACGCTTTAACAGCTTCTTTGCGGGTTCTAACGCCTTTCAGAGGTTACATTTGCTATAATTAGAACATATGTTGTTATGGTTTGAGATCAGATAATGAAACCCGGATACATCAAGAAAATACAGGCAAAAAGCCGTGACCTGACCGTGTTGCCAATGGGATTGGATAGCCTTGTGGTAGAAAGCCGCTCCGATGACACGCATAACCACATGGTGAAGGTGCAGTTCTCGCCAGATGGTGAAGTGCGCACGGCGTGTACCTGCGCATGGGCGAAGTACCACGGGGTGGCGTGTTCGCATACAATGGCGGCATTAGAACATCTGGCTGCACGCAAGGGGCGCAGTCTGTCGTTCTGGCTGAGTGAGGACGATGCACGGCGGCAGAAGCAGCGCATCTTCTATATGGTCAACGAGCGCAACCCGGACGACGGCGTGTGGATTACCAGCCGCGCGGGGTAGGGGTGCCTCTATCGCAATCTGGTCATGATCCCGTCAATGTCCTGCCGCCGGTCTGTGCCGACCCGTTCGCGCAGTTCGGCCAGCAG